>VBDL01000541.1 GCA_005884255.1 Betaproteobacteria bacterium
CACGAGGCTGCCGGCGATGATCAGCATCGAGTTGTTCAGCGAGAAGCCGATGCCCGCCGCCGCCCAGCCGGAGTAGCTGTTGAGCATCGACACCACCACCGGCATGTCGGCGCCGCCGATCGGGATGATGATGGTCACGCCGAGCACGAAGGCCAGCGCCAGCATCGCGAAGAACGCGGCCCAGCTCTCGCTCGTCATGAACGCGATGCCCAACGCGATCGTGGCCAGGCCGAGCACCAGGTTCAGCCAATGCTGGCCAGGGAACACGACGGGTGCACCCTGGAACAGGCGGAACTTGTACTTGCCCGCGAGCTTGCCGAAGGCGATCACCGAGCCGCTGAAGGTGATCGCGCCGATGGCCGCCCCGAGGAACAGCTCCAACCGGTTGCCGGTGGGGATCGGGTCGCCCTTGGCCAGCCCATGCAGCATGGCCGAGGGTTCCGCCACCGCGGCCACCGCGATGAACACCGCGGCCAGGCCGATCATGCTGTGGAAGAAGGCGACCAGCTCGGGCATCTTGGTCATCTCGACCGTCTTCGCGCGGTAGGCGCCGTAGGTGCCGCCCGCGACGAGTCCGATCAGCACCCAACCCAGCCCCTGTGCCGAGGCGGCCATCTTCACGATCAGCGCGGCGGTTGTCAGCGCCGCGATCGTCATGCCGGCCATGCCGAACACGTTGCCGCGGATGGAGCTCGTCGGATGCGACAGACCCTTGAGCGACTGGATGAAGCAGACGCTGGCGATCAGGTACAGCAGCGTCACCAGGCTCATGCTCATGACTTCTTGTCCTTTTTGCGGAACATCTCGAGCATGCGCCGCGTGACGAGGAAACCGCCGAAGATGTTCACCGCGGCCAGCGCCACCGCGAGCACGCCCATGGTCTTGCCCAGGCCGCCTTCGGTGAGCGCCGCGGCGAGCATCGCGCCGACGATGACGATCGCCGAGATCGCGTTGGTCACCGCCATCAGCGGCGTGTGCAGCGCCGGCGTCACGGTCCACACCACGTGGTAGCCGACGTAGATCGCCAGCACGAAGATGATCAGGTTCTCCACACTTCGCCCTTGTGAGTGACGAGGCAGGCCTTGACGATGTCGTCGTCGAGGTTGATGTCGAGGGCGCCTTCGCCGTTGACGATCAGCTTGACGAAGTCCAGCACGTTGCGCGCATAGAGCGCGCTCGCGTCGGCGGCGACCAGCGCCGCGAGGTTCGTCTCGCCGACGATCGTCACGCCGTGCCTGAGCACCGTCTTGCCTGCTTCAGTCAGCGGGCAGTTGCCGCCGGCCGGTGCCGCGAGGTCGACGATCACGCTGCCGGGCTTCATGCTCTTGACCATCTCCTCGATCACCAGCACCGGCGCGGCGCGCCCGGGGATCAGCGCAGTCGTGATCACCACGTCGGCCGCGGCCACGCGCTTGGCGACCTCGACCTT
>VBDL01000542.1 GCA_005884255.1 Betaproteobacteria bacterium
TGAACTTGGCGCCCAGCGATTCGACCTGCTCCTTCACGCTCGGGCGCACGTCGCTCGCTTCGATCACCGCACCGAGCCGTTGGCGGTGGCGATGGCCTGCAGCCCGGCGACGCCCACGCCGAGGATCACGATGCGCGCCGCCTTCACGGTGCCGGCGGCGGTCATCAGCATCGGGAAGAAGCGCTGGTACTTGTCGGCCGCGATCATCACCGCCTTGTAGCCGGCGATGTTGGCCTGGCTCGACAACACGTCCATGCTCTGCGCGCGTGTGGTGCGCGGCGCGGCCTCGAGCGCGAAGCTGGTCAAGCCGGCAGCGGCGAGCAGCTGCAGGCCGTCTTTGTCGAACGGGTTGAGCATGCCCACCAGCGCAGCGCCGCGCTTCATCAGCGGCAGCTCGTCGCGCGACGGCGAGCGCACCTTGAGCACCAGGTCGCAGCCGAACGCGCCCGCCGCATCGGTGATCTCTGCGCCCACGGCCACGTAGGCCTCGTCGGTGGCTGCAGCCCGCAAGCCCGCTCCCGACTGCACGCGCAGCGTGTGACCTTGGGCTTTCAGTTTCTTCGCTGTTTCGGGCGTGACGGCAACGCGCGTCTCGCCTGCCGCCGTTTGCAGCGGGACACCGATGAGCATGCAAACCTCTCGCTATTCGAAGCTGAGCAGGACCTTCATCGCCTGCGAGCGATCGGCGGCCAGCGCGAAAGCGCGTGCGGCGTCGCGATACGGCAAGGTGGCCGAGATGAGCGGCTTCACATCGACCAGGCCCTTGTTGAGCAGCTCGACCGCGATCGCGAATTCCTCATGGAAGCGGAACGCGCCGCGCAGATCGAACTCCTTCGCGACGATCGCGTTGATCGGCAGCGTCATTTCGCCGCCCAGGCCCACCTGCACGATGATGCCGCGCGGGCGCAGCACGTCGAAGGCGCCGCGCAGTGCGCGCTCGTTGCCACTGGCCTCGAACAGCACGTCGAACTGGCCCTTGTCGGCGCTGAATTTCGCGAGGCCTTCGGGCTGCTCGGCCACGTTGATGGTCTCGTCCGCGCCGACCTTGGCCGCGCTTCTCAGCGGCGCAGCGGCCATGTCGGTGACCACGATGTGCGTCGCACCTGCCCGACGCGCGGCGATGACGATCAACGCGCCGA
>VBDL01000017.1 GCA_005884255.1 Betaproteobacteria bacterium
CACCGAAGAAGGCGCCGAAGAACATCACCTCGGAGAAGATGAACCAGCTCATGCTCCAGCGGTAGGAGACGTCGATGCGGTCACCGTAGAGGCCGCCCTCGCTCTCGCCCACCGAGTCGCGGAACCACTGGAACAGCACGATGGCCCACCACAGCAGGCCGAGGAACACCGAGTACTTGCCCCAGGCCGCGCCGTTGACCCACTGGCTCGCGCCGAGGATCACCAAGAACAGGCCGGCGGAGGCCATCACCGGGTGCCGCGATGGCGCTGGCACGAAGTAGTTGGGAGCGGATCCCTGATGCGTCGCTGCCGACATACGTTCTCCTCAATCCAATCGTTCAGAATTCATTCGTTCCAGTACTCGCCGGGCCGTCCCAAGAGGACTGAGCGCCCCCGGGGGCCGCGAGCAAAGCGAGCTGGGGCAGTCATATCAACTTGCGACGCCGCTGCCGATGACCCAGCGCACCAGCAGGATCAGCGTCACGATGAAGACCAGTGCGGCGATCACACCGGCGATCACCACGTGCAGCGGGTTGAGCTTCTGCACGTCGTTCTCGTAGTCCTTCGAGCGGCGGACGCCGAAGAAGGACCACGCCACCGCGCGCAGCGTCTGCAGAAACGAGCCCTTGCGTTTGACGGCGTCCTTCAACTCGTTCATACCCGGCTCCCCGGCGCCGCCGGCACCTTGCCGCCCACCTCGAAGAAGGTGTACGACAGCGTGATCGTGCTCACGTCCTTCGGCAGCTTCGGGTCGATGACGAACACCACCGGCCACTGCTTGGCTTCGCCGGGCTTGAGCGTCCACTGGTTGAAGCAGAAGCACTCGACCTTGGTGAAGTGCGCTTGCGCCACCTGCGGCGCATAGCTCGGGATCGCCTGCGCCGCCATCGTGCGGCCCTGCACGTTGCGGAACTCGTACATCACCGTCGTCAGTTCGCCGGGATGCACCTGCACCGAACGCTGTGCGGGCTTGAAGTCCCACGGCCCGCGCGCGTTGGCATCGAACTCGACGGTGATGGTGCGCGACAGGTCGACCTGCGAGCTGCGCGGCGCACTGCCCTTCTCCGGCGACGACAGCACGTTGACGCCGAGCGCCTCGCAGATCGCGCGGTACATCGGCACCATCGCGTAGCCGAAGCCGAACATCAGCGCGGCGACGACGGCGAGCTTGCCCAACAGCCTGCGGTTGTCCAGGCGCAGCAAGGCTAGCGAAGAGCGCAGGGCCACGGGGATCAGGCTCCGAAGAAGGCGATCTTGGCCACGAAGCCGAGCGCGAACACCGCCGCGACGCTGACCAGGATCAGCGCCAGTCGCACGTTCGCCTTGCGTTGCTCGGGCGTCATTGCCATCACGCGGTCAGCCGATCACCTTGGTCGCCGCGGCATTGAGCTTCGGCGGTTGCTCGAAGGTGTGGAACGGCGCCGGCGACGGCACTTCCCACTCCAGGCCTTCCGCGCCGTCCCACGGCTGCTGCGGGGCCTTTTCGCCCTGGCCGCGCATCATCGGCAGCACGACGAAGACGAAGAAGTACACCTGCATCAGGCCGAAACCGAAGGCGCCGATCGACGCGATCATGTTGAAGTCGGCGAACTGCATTGGATAGTCGGCATAGCGACGCGGCATGCCGGCCAGCCCGAGGAAGTGCATGGGGAAGAAGGTGATGTTGAAGAAGATGATCGAGCCCCAGAAGTGCAGCTTGCCGCGGGCTTCGCTGTACATCACGCCGGTCCACTTCGGGCCCCAGTAGTAGACGCCGGCGAACAGCGCGAACAGCGAGCCAGCCACCAGCACGTAGTGGAAGTGCGCCACCACGTAGTAGGTGTCCTGCAGCTGGATGTCGATCGGCGCCATCGCGCAGATCAGGCCGGTGAAGCCGCCCATCGTGAACACGAAGATGAAGCCCACGGCCCACAGCATCGGCGTCTCGAAGGTCATCGAGCCGCGCCACATCGTGGCCAGCCAGTTGAAGATCTTCACTGCCGTCGGCACCGCGATCAGCATCGTGGCGTACATGAAGAACAGCTGGCCGGTCACCGGCATGCCGGTGGTGAACATGTGGTGCGCCCACACGATGAACGAGAGGATCGCGATCGAGGAGGTGGCGTACACCATCGAGGTGTAGCCGAACAGCTTCTTGCGCGCGAAGGCCGGCACGATCTGGCTGACGATGCCGAAGGCCGGCAGGATCATGATGTAGACCTCGGGGTGGCCGAAGAACCAGAAGATGTGCTGGTACATCACCGGGTCGCCGCCGCCCGCGGGGTTGAAGAAGCTGGTGCCGAAGTGGCGGTCGGTCAGCGTCATCGTGATGGCGCCGGCGAGTACCGGCATCACCGCGATCAGCAGGTAGGCGGTGATCAGCCAGGTCCAGCAGAACAGCGGCATCTTCATCAGCGTCATGCCGGGAGCGCGCATGTTCAGGATCGTGACGATGATGTTGATCGAGCCCATGATCGAGCTCGCGCCCATGATGTGCATCGCGAAGATGCCGCCGTCCATCGACGGGCCCATCTGCAGCGTCAGCGGCGCATAGAGCGTCCAGCCCGCGGCGGGCGCGCCGCCGGGCATGAAGAACGAGCCGACGAGCATCAGCGCCGCAGGGATCAGCAGCCAGAAGCTCAGGTTGTTCATGCGCGCGAAGGCCATGTCGGGCGCGCCGATCTGCAGCGGCACCATCCAGTTCGCGAAGCCGACGAAGGCCGGCATGATCGCGCCGAACACCATGATCAGGCCGTGCATGGTGGTGAACTGGTTGAACAGCTCGGGATTGAAGAACTGCAGGCCCGGCTGGAACAGCTCGAGGCGGATGCACAGCGCCAGGATGCCGCCGATCATCAGCATCGTGAAGCTGAACAGCAGGTACAGCGTGCCGATGTCCTTGTGGTTGGTGGCAAACACCCAGCGGCGCCAGCCGCTGGGCGCGTGGTGCTCGTCGTGGCCGTGGTCGTGCGCGTGGCCGCCCGGGTGATCAAGAACTGCGCTCATTGCGTGGATCCTCTTGCGTATTTACTTGCTGGCGGCGACGACTTCGGCCGGTTGCACGACCTGACCGGTCTTGTTCGACCAGCTGTTCTTCGTGAACGTGACGACCGCAGCGATCTCGGTGGCGGACAGCTGGCCCTTCCAGGCGGGCATCTGGCCGTTGTTGGCGCCGTTGAGCACGATCTGCAGCTGCTTGTTCTTGTCGGCGTCCTGCACGATGGGCGAGCCATCGAGCTTCTTGCCGGCGCCGCCCTGACCTTGCGCACCGTGGCAGGCCACGCACTTCTCGGCGAACACCTTCTCGCCGCGGGCCATCAGCTCGGGCTGCGCCCAGGTCTTGTTCGGATCGTCGGCCTGCGCGGCCAGCGCCTTCTTCTGGTCGCCGACCCATTTGGAGTAGTCCTCGGCCGACACCACCTTCACGTGGATCGGCATGTAGGCGTGCTCCTTGCCGCACAACTCGGCGCACTGGCCGTAGTAGTCGCCGGTCTTCTCGGCGCGGAACCAGGTGTCGCGCACGAAGCCGGGAATCGCGTCCTGCTTGACGCCGAGCGACGGCACCATCCACGCATGGATCACGTCGTTGGCGGTGGTGATGATGCGCACCTTCTTGTTGACCGGCACGATCAGCGGGTTGTCGACCTTCAGCAGGTAGTTGTCCACCGGCGTCGGCTTGCCGGTGTTGGACTCCTCACGCTGCGTGAAGTCGAGCGTGGAGAGAAAGCCGATGCCCTCGCCCTCGCCCTTGAGGTAGTCATAGCCCCACTTCCACTGGTAGCCGGTGGCCTTGATGGTGAGGTCGGCGTTGGTGGTGTCCTTCATCGCCACCACGGTCTTGGTGGCCAGGGCGCCCATCACGATCACGATGATGAAGGGCACGATGGTCCAGATGATTTCCACGAGGACACTCTCGTGGAAGTTCGCCGCCTTCGCGCCGACCGATTTGCGGTGCTTGAAGATCGAATAGAACATCACCGAGAACACGGCGATGAAGATCACCACGCAGACGATCAGCATGAAGTTGTGCAACCACTGCTGTTCGGTCGCGATCTTCGTGACCGGCGGATGAAGATCGATCTGCCGCACGGCCGGGCCACCGGGCAGATCGTTGACCGCCAGGGCGGCCTGCGAGGCGAGCGCGGCGCCGAGCAGCAGGCTGAATTGCCCGAGCCGTTGCCAAAGCGTGTTCGTGGTCTTCATCGTTCGTCGTTGCAGTTTTGGAATCCGTCTCGGCGTTGGATGCGCGACTCGCCCGCTGCCGCATCGAGCAGGCAAGGGTTTGGCCGCAGATCAACCGCGGGATTTTAGCCCACGTCCTCAGGGTTGACGCTTAGGACCCGACGAACCGGAACGCACCATCGCCTTCATGTCCTCCAGGCTCACGCTGGCCTGCTCAGCCACACGCACGCGCGGCGTGGGCTTGAAGGCGTGGCCGTAGACGAGCTCGAAGCGCAGCGCGATGCGCCCGTCGGCACCGGCCATTTCGCGCAGCGCCTGGTGCAATCGTTCGCGCCAGCGTGGCGTGCGCAGTCCGGCGAAGCGCTGCGGGTGCGCGTTGCCGCCGAGCGTGCGCAGCTCGGCCAGCAGCGCCTGCGGCGTGGCCCAGGTCAGCGTCAGCGGCTCCTGGTCCATCACCGGGTCGGCGAAACCGGCATGCACCAGCATGTCGCCGAGGTCGTGCATGTCGACCAGATCGGCCATCGGCAGCGGCCAGCCGAGCCGTGCATACAGCGCGCGCAGCTCGCGCAAGGTGTCGGGGCCGAGCGTCGAAAACATCACGAAGCCGTCGACCGCGAGCGCGCGATGCCAGCGCGCGAACAGCGCCTGCGGGTCGGCCACCGCGTGCAGCATCATGTTGGCCCACAGCAACTGCGCGCTCGCATCGGGCACCGCGTCGTCATGCAGCGGCGCGGGGCCATCCGACAGCCAGCGTTGCGGTGACCACCACGGCCGCTGCGGCTTCGCGCGCCAAGTCTGCGGCGGCTCGACCGCGATGCGCTCGGCCTTCGGGTACGCGGCGGCCAGGGCTTCATCGCTGCCACCGAGCTGCGCCCACCAGTCGAGCACGCGATGAGGCTGCGTCTTGATGATGGCCAGGCGCTGCGCCATGCGCTGTGCCGCCTCGCGATGCAGCCACGGCGCCTCGGCTTGGCGCGCCTGGCGATGCAGCGCGCGTGCAATGGCGCGCTCATCAAGCATGCGCGGTGCGTTGGCGTCGGTCGAGGCAGGCATGGGCTGGGCAGTATATTGACGCGTGCTTCCCCCTTGGATGAGCTTGCCGAGCCTGTGCGCCGTCTGTCGCGCGTGGGACCGACGGCGCGTGTGCGGCCCCTGCCTCGCACGCTTCGCCGCGCCGCAACCGCGCTGCCGGCGCTGCGCCGCCGTCGTGCCGCCAGGCACGATGCAATGCGGCGAATGCCTCACCGCCCCGCCGCCGTTCGCGCATGCCATCGCGGCCGTGGACTATGGCTACCCGTGGGATCGCTTGGTCGCGCAGCTGAAGTTCCGCGATGCGCTCGATCTCGGCGGCGTATTGACCGGGCTGCTGCGTGAGGCTGTCGAGCACAGCGACGCGCCGCGTGCCGAGCTGGTGCTGCCGGTGCCGCTGTCGCGCGAACGCTTGCGCGAGCGCGGCTTCAACCAGGCCTGGGAGCTGGCGCGGCGCACGGCGCGCGCGCTGCGCATCGACGCGAGCGCGTCGGCGCTGCTGCGCGTGAAGGACACGCCGCATCAACTCTCGCTGCCGCGCGAGCAGCGGGCAGGCAACGTGCGCGGTGCATTCGCCGTCGATGCGCGCAGCGCTCGCGTGCTGCAAGGCCGCAGCGTCGCCGTGGTCGACGACGTGATGACCACCGGGACCACCTTCGCCGAGATTGCGCGCGTGCTGCAGCGCGCGGGCGCGCGCGAAGTGCACGCCTGGGCCGTGGCGCGCACGCCGCGACCGGATGAAGGCTGATCGGACAATGCAGCCATGTTCCGCATCGTCCTCGTGCACCCGGAGATTCCGCCCAACACCGGCAACGTGATCCGCCTGGCCGCCAACACCGGCTGCGAGCTGCACCTGATCGAGCCCTTGGGCTTCTCGATGGATGACAAGCTGCTGCAGCGCGCGGGGCTGGACTACCACGAGTACGCGCGCGTGCAGCGGCATGCGTCGTGGGAAGCCTTCGTCGACAAGGAGGCGCCCGACGTACCGCGCATGTTCGCCTTCACCACGCGCGGCACGCGCCTGCCCACCGACGTGATGTGGCAGCCCGGCGACTGGCTGGTGTTCGGCTGCGAGACCGCCGGCCTGCCGCCGGAGTTGCGCGAGCGCTTCGCACCCGAGCAACGATTGCGCCTGCCGATGCTGCCGGGCCAGCGCAGCCTGAATCTCAGCAACGCGGTCGCCGTGGCCGTCTTCGAAGCCTGGCGGCAGAACGGCTTTGCTGGATCTTCCTAGCGCTCAGTGCTCCGCGCGCGCGTCGCGCCCGAGCAGCAGCGCCAACGCCTGCGCCGGCGTGATCGCGCCTTGCAGCACCTGAACGACGCAGTCGGTGATCGGCATCTCGACGCCGAGCGTGCGTGCGCGCTGCAGCACGACTGGCGCGCTGTAGACGCCCTCGGCCACGTGGCCGAGCTCCTGCAGGATCTGGGGCAGCGGCTTGGCCGCAGCGAGCATCAGCCCGACGCGGCGGTTGCGCGACAGATCACCGGTGGTGGTGAGCACCAGGTCGCCCAGGCCCGACAGGCCCATGAAGGTTTCGAGGCTCGCGCCGAGCGCGAGCCCGAGCCGCGTCATTTCGGCCAGGCCGCGCGTGATCAGCGCGGCACGCGCGTTGAGGCCGAAGCCCATGCCATCGGCCACGCCCACGGCAATCGCCATCACGTTCTTGACCGCACCGCCGACCTCGACGCCGATCGGATCGGTCGACGTGTAGATGCGCAGGCTGCCGGCGTGGAACGCATCCACCGCCAGCTCGGACAGGCGCTCGTCGGTGCTGGCCGCGACCAGCGCGGTGGGCAGCCCCTGCGCCACCTCGAGCGCGAAGCTCGGGCCGGACAGCACGCCGGCATGCGCGCCGGGGCGCAGCTCGCGTGCGATCTCGTGGCCGAGCTGGCCGGTGCCGGCCTCGAAGCCCTTGCACAGCCAGAACACGGAAGACTGATCGCCGATCGCGCCGAACATCTCGCGCAGGCCGGACATCGGCGTCGCGATGACCAGCAGCCCGCCCTCGGCATGCGCCAGCGCGGCGGCAAGATCGGCCTCGATGCGCAGTGCCGGCGGCAGCTCGATCTCGGGCAGGTAGCGCGCATTGCGCCGCTGTGCTCGCAGCGCCTGCGCTTGCGTGGCGTCGCGCGCCCACAGGCACACCGCGTGGCGCTCACTGGCCTGCGCCGCCAGCGCCGTGCCCCAGGCGCCGGCCCCGAGCACGGTGATGTTCACGGACTAGCCCGGCGCCGGGCCGCCCCAAGCCGGGAGCGCCCCAGGGGCCACGACAGGGGCCCCTTCGTGGCCCTTGGGGCCGCGACGTCGCGGAGCGACGAAGCTGGGGGCACCATTCAAGCGCTGGCGATGATGCCCGAGCCGTTGCCGCCGCCTGGCGCCTGCTGCGCTTGCTGCTGCGCTTCGAACATCGCCTGGAAGTTCACCTCGGCCAGCACCACCGGCGGGAAGCCGGCGCGCGTGCAGATGTCGGACACCACGGCACGCAGGTAGGGGTAGACCATCTGCGGGCAGGCGATGCCGACGATGGCTTGCATCTGGTCCTGCGGCAGATTGCGGATCTCGAAGATGCCGGCCTGCTTGGCCTCGACGAGGAACAGCGTCTTGTCCTGCACCTGCGTGGTGACGGTGGCCGTCACGCAGACCTCGAAGATGCCTTCGCTGATGGGCTCGGCCGACACGCCGAGGTTGATATCCACCTGCGGCTGCGTCTGTTCCAGCAGGATGCGCGGCGAGTTGGGCTGCTCCAGCGACAGGTCCTTCAGGTACATGCGCTGGATCTGGAACACGGGGGCGTTGTCTTGCTCGGCCATGGCTTTGTCTCGTCAGAAATGAGTCAGCCCGCAACTGCGGGCTGCATGGCGCGATTATGGCGCAGGCCGTCAGGCGGTTTGCAGCAGCGGCAGCAGCCCGCCGCTGCGGTCGAGCGCCATCAAGTCGTCACAGCCACCCACGTGGGTGTCGCCGATGAAGATCTGCGGCACCGTGCGGCGCCCGGTGATCTGGATCATCCTGTCGCGCTCGTGCGGGTGCAGGTCGACGCGAATCTCTTCGATCTGCTGCACGCCGCGCTGATGCAGCAGCGACTTCGCGCGATGGCAAAACGGGCAGACCTGGGTCGTGAACATCTTGATGGAAACCATGGGCGGCACTTGAAGCAAACGTCATTCCCGACGTGTTGTGTCACCCAGATTGTCCGAGAAGGGGCAAGCCCCTGTGATTCAGGCGCTTTTTTCGACCGGCAGATTGGCTTGGCGCCAGGCGTTCAAGCCGCCGTCCAGCGCTCTCGCCTTCTCGTAGCCGAGCTTGTGCAGCACGCCAACCGCCCGCGACGCGCGCGGCCCGCTGGTGCACATGACTACCAGAGGCAGGGCCTTGTTGCTCGGCAAGTCCTTGGTCGATTCCAGCGTCTTCAGCGGCACATTGCGCGCCCCCACGGCATGGCCGGCGGCGTACTCCGCCGGCTCGCAGACGTCGATCAGCACGCCCTTCTCGCGGTTGATCAGCCGCACCGCCTCGGCGGTGGACACGACGCCACCGCGGCTGCCGCGCACCAGGGTCGGCCACAGCAGCAGGCCGCCGGAAACCAGCGCGGCCAGCAGCAGGTACCAGTTGTCGAGGAAGAATTTCAAGATGGGTACAGACAGTGAGAGCGGCGGGATTATAGAAGTCGCGCTGGCTAGAATTCGCGCTTCGCCCGCCCTTCTTCACGCCCTTCGCGCCATGCACAAGCTCGTTCTCATCCGCCACGGCGAATCGACCTGGAACCTGGAAAACCGCTTCACCGGCTGGACCGACGTCGGCCTCACCGACACCGGCATCGCGCAGGCGAAGCAGTCCGGGCAGCTGCTCAAGGAAGCCGGCTACGACTTCGACGTCTGCTACACCTCGGTGCTCAAGCGCGCGATCTGGACGCTGTGGTATGCGCTCGACGAGCTCGACCGCACCTGGCTGCCGGTCATCAACGACTGGCGCCTGAACGAGCGCCACTACGGCGCGCTGCAGGGCCTGAACAAGGCCGACATGGCCAAACAGTACGGCGACGAGCAGGTGCTCGTCTGGCGCCGCAGCTACGACACGCCGCCGCCGGTGCTGGCCGCCGACGACCCGCGCGGACAGCGCCACGACCCGCGCTACGCGAAGCTCAAGCCCGAGCAGATCCCGCTCACCGAATGCCTGAAGGACACGGTGGCGCGCGTGCTGCCCTGCTGGAACGACACCATCGCACCGGCGATCAAGAGCGGCCAGCGCGTGCTGATCGCCGCGCACGGCAACAGCATGCGCGCGCTGGTGAAGTACCTCGACGGCATCAGCGACAAGGACATCGTCGGCCTGAACATCCCCAACGGCATCCCGCTGGTCTACGAGCTCGATCACGAGCTGAAGCCGATCAAGAGCTACTACCTGGGCGACGCGGAAGCCGCGGCCAAGGCTGCCGCGGCGGTAGCGAATCAGGGTCGCGCCTAAGAGGGGCCGATCTCCCGACGAAGGGGGCGCTGCGGCGCCCTTTTTTTTCGCCCAGGCTCCGCGTTAACCCTAGGGGCGAATTTCGCCTAAATTTGTATGATGACCTTATGACACTACAACAAAGCTACGCCACTCCCCTGGCTCCCGACCGCCTGTCGGATCGCCTCGCTGCGCTGCTCACCGCGCGCATCGACAGCGGCGAGCTGCGCCCCAACGACCGCCTGCCCACGGAGGTGCAGCTGGCCGAAGCGCACGGCGTGTCGCGCACGGTCGTGCGCGAGGCGGTGAGCCGACTGAAGTCGCAGGGGCTGCTGCTGTCGCGCCAGGGCTCCGGCGTCTACGTCGCGGCCACCGCCCACAGCAAGCCGCTTGCGTTCGATCCCGGCGTGCTGGCATCGCTGAAGTCGGTGGTGCAGGTGGTCGAGGTGCGACGTGCGCTCGAAGGCGAGGTCGCCGCGCTCGCCGCCGAGCGCGCCTCGCGGGCCGACGTGGCCGCCATCCGCCGCTCCTTGCGCGCCATCGATGAGGCGGTGAAGGCCGGCGGCGACGGCGTCGACGAGGACCTGGCCTTTCACCGCACCATCGCCGAGGCCACCGGCAACCCGCAGTTCACCTTGCTCCTCGGCTTTCTCGAGCAGTACCTGCGCGACGCGATGCGCGTGACGCGCGGCAACGAGGCGCTGAGCGCGACCTTCATGCAAGCCGTGCGCGAAGAGCACCGCGCGATCGCCGACGCGATCGCCGAGCACGACGCACCGGCCGCACGCGCCGCCGCCACGCGCCACATGCAGCACGCGTCGCAGCGCCTGGGCGACCCCAACGCACCGATCCGCCGCGTCGCCGCGGCCCCTCTTTCGAAAACTCCCTCCTGATGATGAAGACTCTTGGCGTGATCGGGCTCGGCTCGATGGGCTATGGCGCGGCCGTCTCGGCGCTGAAACGTGGTGTCCCCACCTGGGGCCTGGACCTGAACCCTGCGGCCTGCGAACGTTTTGCCGCCGATGGCGGGCGCATCGCCGCGACACCGGCGGAGCTCGCGCGCAACTGCGACGTGCTGCTGCTGCTCGTGGTCAACGCCGCGCAGACCGAGGAGCTGCTGTTCGGCAGCGGCGCGCTCGCCGCGACGCTGAAGCCCGGCTCGGTGGTCATCGCATCGGCCACCGTCGACCCGGCGCTGCCGCCGCAGTGGGAAGCCAAGCTCGCAGAGCGCGGCCTGTGGCTGATCGATGGCCCGGTCTCCGGCGGCGCGAAGAAGGCGGCCGAGGGCGCGATGACGGTGATGGCTTCAGGCAAGCCCGAAGCCTTCGCCGCCGCCGGCGAGGTGCTCGATGCCTTCGCCGGCAAGGTCTACCGCCTCGGCGACCGCGCCGGCATCGGCTCGACGGTGAAGATGGTCAACCAGCACCTGGCCGGTGTGCACATCGCCACCGCCTGCGAGGCGATGGCGCTGGGCATGCGTGCGGGTGCCGACCCGGCACAGCTGTACGAAGTGATCTGCAATTCCGCGGGCATGAGCTGGATGTTCCAGAACCGCGTGCCGCACATCCTCGACGGCGACTACCGGCCGCTCTCGGCCGTGAACATCTTCGTCAAGGACCTCGGCATCGTGCTCGATGCGGCGCGCAAGCTCGCGTTCCCGCTGCCGCTGGCCGCGGCGGCGCATCAGCTGTACCTGGCCACCGCGGCGGCGGGCCACGGGCAGGAAGACGACTCGGCGGTGATCAAGTTCTACGCCGAGCTCGCCGGGCTCGAGCTGCCGAAGGCCCAAGCATGAAGCTGGGCTGCATTGCCGACGACTTCACCGGCGCGACGGATCTCGCGAACAACCTCGTGCGCAGCGGCATGCGCGCGGTGCAGACGATTGGCGTGCCCGACGGTGCGCCGCCGGCTGATGCCGATGCCGTCGTCGTCGCACTGAAGTCACGCACCGTCCCCGCCGCTGACGCGGTTCAGCAATCGCTGCAGGCCTTGCGTTGGCTGCGCGAGCACGGTGCGCAGCAGATCTACTTCAAGTACTGCTCGACCTTCGACTCGACGCCGGCCGGCAACATCGGCCCGGTCGCCGAGGCCTTGATGGACGCGCTCGGCACCGATTTCACGATCGCCACGCCGGCCTTCCCCGACAACGGCCGCACCGTCTTCAAGGGCC
>VBDL01000549.1 GCA_005884255.1 Betaproteobacteria bacterium
CTTCGTCATCGGCATGCTGTTCGTCAAGGAAACCAAGGACGTGGACATCTACGCCAAGGACTGATTCCGGTTTCTGTTCGAGAAGCGATTCATGGACGGCCGCGCGCCGTCCATTTTTTTTGTCGGGATCCGCGCGGGCCGAGGGCGACATGAGCGGCGCATGGCGCCCCGGCGGCCTGATCCCGTGCCGCCGGTTGCTGGGAATGAGATCGCACGTCAACGCGCTCACCGAGCGCAAACCCGGGCTGGTGTGGGGTCGGGTGCTGCAGTACCTTGCCCCGCATGCATTTCGGGCCCGAGCACGAGCAGTTCCGCGCTGGCGTGCACGCCTTCGTCGCGCGCGAGATCGCGCCGCACGTCAACGCGTGGGACGAGGCCGAGGGCTTTCCGTGCGAGCTCTGCGCTCACGCGGCCACGCTCGCGCGCCAACTGGGGATCGTTCCATGAACTCGTTCTCAACGCTCACGCTCGACGTGCGCGAGCGCATCGCCACCATCACGCTGAACCGCCCCGAGCGGCTGAACGCGATCAACGACGAGATGCCCGGCGAGATCCGCGCGGCGGTCGACGCGGCCAATGCCGACGAGCGCGTGCACGTGATCGTGCTGCAGGGCGCGGGTGCCGCCTTCTGCGCCGGCTACGACTTGAAGCACTACGCCGAGGGCGACGCCGACGCGCGCTACACGCAGCCCGAGCCGTGGGATCCGATGCGCGACTACGCGCTGATGAAGCGCAACACCGACGACTTCATGAGCCTGTGGCGCTCACCGAAGCCGACGCTGGCGAAGGTGCACGGCTACGCCGCCGCGGGCGGCAGCGACATCGCGCTGTGCTGCGACTTCATCGTGATGGCCGAGGACGCGAAGATCGGCTACATGCCTGCGCGCATCTGGGGCTGCCCGACCACCGCGATGTGGGTCTATCGCGTGGGGCCGATGCTCGCCAAGCGCATGCTGCTCACCGGCGACCTGATCGATGGCCGCACGGCGCAGGACTACGGCCTGGTGCTCGACGCGGTGCCCACCGCGCAGCTCGATGCCTGCGTCGCGCAATGGGCCGCTCGCATGGCCGGCGTGCCGAAGAACCAGCTCGCGATGCAGAAGCTCGTCATCAACCAGGCGGTCGATGCGATGGGCCTGCCGCAGACGCAGATGTTCGCCACGCTGTTCGACGGCATCGCGCGCCACTCGCCCGAGGGCCGCTGGTTCAAGCGCTATGCCGAGGTGCACGGCTTTCATGCTGCGGTGCAGTGGCGCGATTCCGGAAGACCGCTGCCCGAGCCGCCGCCGGGCGATCACGGCGATGCCTTCATGGCGCCACCCGAGGCATGATCGTCGCCATGACGATCTCGCTGTTCGAACCCGAGTTCACCGCCAAGCTCAAGCACCTCTTCGAGGAAATGGTGGTGTTCAACCGCATCCTCGGCCTGCAGATCGACGAACTCGCCGCCGAGCGCGTGAGCGGCACGGTGGCGATGCGCCCGGAGCTGATCGGCCACTACACGCACCAGCGCCTGCACGGCGGCGTGATCAGCGCGACGCTCGACGCGATGGGCGGCCTCGCGGTGATGGCGGCCATCGGCGCACGCCACATGGACGAGCCGCCCGACCAGCGGCTCGCGCGCTTCGCCAAGCTCGGCACCATCGACCTGCGCATCGACTACCTGCGCCCGGCCACCGGCCCGAGCTTCACGGCCACCGCGCAGCCGCTGCGCCTGGGCAGCCGCGTCGCCACCACGCGCATGGAGTTCCACGACGCGCAGGGGCAACTGCTCGCCGTGGGTGCCGCGGCCTACATCGTCAGCTGAGAGGACGGAACCCGCGCAGGCGGGGATGCGCGCCGAACTCGCGCAGCACGCTGGCCTTCACGTACGGGAAACCGCGATCGAGCAGCTCGGCCCAGCGGAACCAGGTGTCGTTGGCCGAGTACGGATCCTGCGACAAGGTGGGGAACAGTGCCTCGCAGCGGTAGCCGGCGGCGCGCATGCGCTGCGTCAGCCGCATTTCGTAGACATCGATCACCGTCGCCTTGTCGGCGAAGCACAGCACGCCGTCGAAGAAGCGCGCCAACTCGTCCAGCGCAGGCCCATGGAACACAAGGAAGAAGCTCTGCAGGTGCGGCTGCGGCTGCAGCGCCTCGGTCAGCCCGAGCATGTCAGCCGGCGACGCGCGCACGCGCGAGATCAACGCGGAGAAGCACGGCGCGTCCAGTGGCCCGATGACGCTGTCGTTCACGAGGTACAGGCGTGAAACGTCCAGCCAGGGCTCGACGAGCGCATACGCATGCGCCCAGCCGGCGAAGTCGTAGCCGATGTTCTCGCGCACGAACACGCCGCGCAGCCGCGCGGCCAATGCGTCGTCGAGCGCCAGCGGCGCCTGCGGGTCGTCGGCGTTGAGCACGAGCACGACATCGATGCCGTGGCCCAGCAGGTGCTCCATGTGGCGCTGCACGTGCGGTTTCAAGGCGGGGCCGCAGTGATGGCTGACGAACAGACACACCTCCGCGCGCAGGGGGCCCGTCACCGGCTTGCGGATGACGATGCGCGCGTCGACCGCGCGGCGCGAACCCATGCCCACGGCGTCTGCCAGCGCGCCGTACTTGCGCGCCAGCTTCGCGTACTCGCGCCGGCGCACATAGGGCAGGTGCGCCTTCAGCGTACGCCGCCAGCGGCGCAGCGCATGGCGCAGCCCGCGCCATGCGCGCGCCATCGTTTCAGAG
>VBDL01000550.1:0-4757 GCA_005884255.1 Betaproteobacteria bacterium
CAGGATCACCGTGGCGTCGCCGAACGCGTTCTTCGCCTCGGACTGCGCACTGCGCAGCAACTCGGCGAACTCGCCGGCCGAGCCCACCAGGCGCATGCCGCGCCCGCCTCCGCCGGCCACCGCCTTGATCATCACCGGCCAGCCGATGCGCTCGGCTTCGCGCGCCAGCCGCGCCTCGCTCTGGTCCTCGCCCTGGTAGCCCGGCACGCACGGCACGCCCGCCTCGATCATCAGCCGCTTGGCCCCGGCCTTGTTGCCCATGGCCCGGATCGCCTCGGGCGACGGGCCGATGAACACCAGCCCGGCGTCGCGGCACGCCTGCGCGAACTGCTCGTTCTCCGCGAGGAAGCCGTAGCCCGGGTGCACCGCATCGGCACCGCTCGCGCGCGCCGCGGCGATGATCGCCTCGATGTTCAGGTACGACTGCGCCGGCAGCGCCGCCCCGATGCACACCGCCTGGTCGGCCTCCTGCACGTGCCGCGAGCGCGCATCGGCCTGCGAATACACCGCCACCGTGCGGTACCCCGCCTCGCGCGCGCTGCGCATCACCCGCAAGGCGATCTCGCCCCGATTGGCGATCAAAATCTTGGTGTACGGGGTCATCATGGGCGCGCCACCGAGAACTGCATGCGCTGCGGCTGGCGGGCATCGCCTTCGCGGCAGACGGCAAGCACCTTGGACAGCACCGCCCGCGTGTCGCGTGGATCGATGACGCCGTCATCCAGCACGTGGGCGCTGGTCACGAACACGCTCATCTGGCGGTCGAAGCGATCGATGATGCGCTGCTCCAGCGCTTCGATCTCGGCGCGGTCGACCGTCTGGCCTTTGCGCATGGCAGCCGCCTCGGTGACGATCGACATCGTCCGGGCCGCCTGCTCGCCGCCCATCACCGCCGTCTTGGCGTTCGGCCACGAGAAGCAGAAGCGCGGATGAAAGCCCCGCCCGCACATGCCGTAGTTGCCCGCGCCGAACGAGGCGCCGCAGTAGATCGTGATCTGCGGCACCGTGGCATTGGTGACCGCCTGGATCATCTTGGAGCCGTGCTTGATGATGCCTGCCTCCTCGAAGGCGCGGCCCACCATGAAGCCGGTCGTGTTGTTGAGATACAGGATCGGCGTGCGCGACTGGCAGCAGGCCTGGATGAAATGCGTGGCCTTCGTGGCGCCGGCCGGATCGATCGGGCCGTTGTTCGTGATGATGCCCAGCGGCCAGCCCTCCAGCCGGATGTGCCCGCACACGGTGGCCGAACCGTAGTTCTCGCCGAACTCGAGGAATTCGGAGTCGTCGGCAATCCGCGCGATGACCTCCTTCATGTCGACCGGACGCTTGTGGTCCATCGGCATGATCCCGAGGAGTTCCTCCGCGTCGTAGCGGGGCGGCGTGAACTCGCGCGCCGGCGCCTGCTCGCGCGGCCAGTCGATCTGGGCGAGGATCTCGCGGGCAATGCGGATGGCATCGCGGTCGTCCTCGGCCATGTAGTCGCCCAGGCCCGAGATGGACGTGTGCATTTCGGCGCCGCCGAGTTCCTCTTCCGTGGCGACCTCCCCGGTGGCCGCCTTCAGCAGCGGCGGCCCGGCCAGGAAAGCCCTCGACCGCCCGCGCACCATCACGATGTAGTCGGACAGGCCCGTCTGGTAAGCGCCGCCGGCGGTGGACGAGCCGTGGGTCACCGTCACCACCGGCAAGCCGGCAGCCGACATGCGCGCCAGGTTGCGGAACAGGTTGCCGCCGCGCACGAACTCCTCGACGCGATAGGCCATCAGGTTGGCGCCGGCGCTTTCGACGAGCTGCACGTACGGCAGCTTGTTCTCGAGCGCGAGCTCCTGGATGCGCAGCTGCTTGTCCAGCCCCATGGGCTGCAGCGCACCGGCGTCGATGCCCGAGTCGGACGCGTTGATCATGCAGCGCACACCGGACACGATCCCGATGCCTGCGATGACGCCGCCGCCCGGCACGCTCTTGTCCAGGTCCGGGTTGTCGAGCCCGAGTCCCGCCAACGGCGACAGCTCGAGAAACGGCGTGCCGGGATCCAGCAGCAGCGACAGCCGCTCGCGCGGCAGCAGTTGGCCGCGCTTTTCAAAGCGCGCTCGCGAAGCGGCCGACTTCTCGACGGTGCGCCGCTGGTACGTGCGCACCCGTTCGATGAGGGCCAGCATGCCGTCGCGGTTGGCCAGGAAGGCCTCGCTGCTCGGCGAGAGGTTGGATTCGATTTGAGCCATGGCAGACGCTGCAGGTGAATGCCGCCAGCGTAGGCAGCGGCCGTGCGGTGGTCTTGCGCGAAGTGGCTGACCGAAGGGAGTCAGGGTTCGCGCAGCGTCACGCGATGCTTGGCGAGCAGCGCGACGGGCCGGTACGACATCTTGGTGTGACGGAAATTCACGAGGCCCAGGTCCTGCTCGAAGTTGAGCCAGTGGACGTCCGGCGTGGCGCGGCAGTAGTGCTGGAACATGTGCTGGTAGATGCCCTTGAAGGCGTCCAGCCCCTTGGCGAAGCGCATGACGGCGACGCCGGGACGGATGAGTTGGGCAAGCACGAAGCCGACCGGCGCACCATCGATGCGATGCAGGAAGCCGCGCAGTCCCAGCGTGCCGGATAGCGACAGCGCCTCCATGCACGCCGCGTCGTCCGTCTCGCCGGGCTGCTTGCGCTTGGCCCGCATCCACCCGTTCAATACCTCTCGGGCCTGTCCGGCCAACGCCTCGGTGTAAGGAACGGCCTCGACCGCGTGTGCCGCGTTCAGTTGCTTGAGCAGGTTGCGCTTCTTGTTCAGCGCCGCGCCGCGGTAGTGCAGGAAATTCTCCGCGGGATAGAGATAGTCGGCGTCGTCGCGCCGGTGCGTCGCTCAACGGCGCAAAAGCGTCGTGGTCCTGCAGCCGCGCGCGCAGCACCTCGTGCGGCGCGCTTGCCAGGTCGAACAGCGGAATGAGGATGCGCGCCCCATCATAGGTTCGTCCCGCAACGCAGGGGTACGTACCCCGAAGGAATCGCCAATCATGCGCGACGCGGAACAGGTACAGGTTGGCGAACCAGGGGTCCGACAAAGTGCGTTCGGGCGGCTCGCCGGGCAACCAGCGCGCCGCGAGCAGCGGCTCGAGCTCTGCGCGGTGCGCGAGCGCCAATGGCTCGCCGGCCGGCGTCACGGCGCGCCCGGTGATGGTCGCCGCATGCATCGTCGCGCTCAATAAACGACCTTCCGCTCTCCGGGCTTCGGGCCGTCGGCGGGCTCGCCCGCGAAACACTGCGCCATGTGTAGCCAATCGGCGATCGGCCCGGCTGTGTACTCGAGGCCCGTGTCGTCCACGTGCCGGCGCTGCGTGACCAGCAGGCAAAAATCTTCGGCGCTGCCGGTGACCCGATGTTCCGAGGCCGGGTCGCCCCATGTCCACGTGCCGCCGCGCGGCGCGTCCAGGGCCACGTAAGGCGAAACGGCTGGCACCGGAAGCTTGCGGTTGGCGAAGGTCCAGCCGAACGTCGTGACGCCGAGGTGCGCGATGTGCTTGAGCCTGTCGGTCGCCGGGCGGCGGCGTCGCAGCACGTCCCAGACATCCTGCCCATGAGCCCAGGTTTCCATCAAGCGGGCGGTGGCGAACGACCGGGCACTCATCGGCGGCCCGTACCAGCCCAATCGGGCCTTCGGGTCCAGCGGCGAGAGCGCGTCCACCAGCTCCTCGTAACGGGAACGCCAGTGCGTGAGCAGCGCGGGTCCGTCGAGATGCCCGTACGCGTCACGCGCGATGGCGCTGATCTCCTCGCCCCGGGCGGTCCGTTCGGAGAGCCGCGGCGCCTCGACCGCAAAACGCTCGGGGTCGCGCACGGACTGCAGCGCCGTTTCGTCGAAGTAGCAAAGATGCGCGACCTCGTCCCACGGCGTCCAGCCGTGGAAGGCGCTGCGCAGACTCCATTGCTGCGGCGTCAGGGTGGTGCACAGCGCGTCGAGATCCCGGTACTCGTCGCGCAGTTCGAGCGCGGTCTGGTTGTTGATGTCGGTGGCCATCTCAGAGTCCCAACTGGCGCGCACCGAGGTCCTTGAGGATCTCTTCGGAGCCGCCGCCGATCATCATCACCTTCACCTCGCGGTAGATCCGCTCGCTCTTCGTGCCGCGCATGAACCCCATGCCGCCAAGGATCTGCACAGCCTGGTCGGCGCAGAACTGCATCGCCTGCGTAGCGAGGATCTTGGCCATCGCGATGCGCGCGACGAGCTGCTGCGGCTCGGCAGCGCGGTGCTCGACGCGGTACGCCAGCTCGTGCACCAGCGTGCGCGCCGCGTCGATGCGCAATGCCATGTCCATCAGCTTGTGGCGAATCACCTGGCGCTCGACGAGCGCCTGCCCGAACGTCTTGCGCTCGCGGGCCCAGGCGAGCGCCTCCTCGAAACACACCTGCGCGAAACCGTAGGCCTGGGCCGCCATGAACAGCCGCTCTCCGTTGAAGTTGTTCATGAAGGTCTTGAAGCCCTGGTGCTCGATGCCTACCAGGTTGGCGACTGGCACCCGGCAGTCGTCGAAGCGCAGATGGGCAGTGTCCGAGGCCCACCATCCCATCTTCTTCAGTTCCGTGCGCGTGAGGCCGGGGGTATCGCCGTCCACCATCAGCACGGAGATCCCTTGCGCGCCCTTGCTCGACGGGTCGGTGCGCACCGCCACCGTGATGAAGTCAGCCCGCATGCCGGAGGTGATGAAGGTCTTCTCGCCGTTGATCACGTAGTGGTCGCCGTCGCGCACGGCGCGGGTCCGCACGGCGGCCACGTCGGACCC
>VBDL01000550.1:4995-6373 GCA_005884255.1 Betaproteobacteria bacterium
GGGAACGTGCCGGCCTCGTCCCACTCGTTGACGAAGGGCGTGATCTCGCTTGCCACGAAGGTCCGCAGGGCGGCCCGGAACTGCTCGTGGTCCGGCGAGAAATAGTGTGGCAGCGGCGGCGAGTCGAGCATCGGCGTCCCAAACGTTCAGGGTGAGCGTCAGCGTATCGCCGGGCGATGCGCCCATCTTGCGTGGAGTGGCTACCGGTGCTTGCGGGCCTGTCCTGCGGTGCCTTGCGCGTCGCCGTGCAAGGCCAGGCGGCGGCACCCCGCCATCACGTCCTTCGGCTGCAAGCCGAACACTTGCCGGATGGAGCGGCTGAAGTGCGCTGAATCCGGGTAGCCCGTGTGGTGGGCAATCTCCGTCAGATTGGTGTCCTGGGTGACGTACCGCAGCCAGCTGCGCGCGCGCTTCCAGCTTCGGAACGTGCGCAGCGGCACGCCCACCTCTTCCTTGAACAGGTGCACGAAGCGGGAGAACGACAAGTGGACTTCGTCGGCCAGTTGCTCGCCGCTCAAGCTCGACGTGTCGGCCTCCTCGAGCAAGGCCAGGACGCGGGCGATTCGCGGGTCCAATGCGCGGGCCGGCAGTGGCGCGCCGAAGACCAGCGTGTCGAAATCGGCATCCACCGCCCGCAGTGGCTCGGACCACGATGCGAGCGTGTCGTGAGCATCGCGCAGCCTGTCCAGCAGGCGGGCCGCCATGGGATGCGCAGCATCGAAGACGCCGCCGCGGGCACGCAGCAGGCTGCCCAAGGGTTCGCCGAGGCGATCGATGTCGATCGACTCGGGCTCGATGAGCACATCGGGAAGGCGCCGTCCCGCGGACTCCACCCGGTGCCCCGTGTACGGCGGCACGATGGCCAGTTCACCGTCTCCCCACGGCTCGGAGCCGCCGCTGCCGTTCACGAGCGCCACGCGCAACGGTGCATCGCTCGTGAAGTAGAGGGTCCAGGCTCCTAGGCGTCGAACGGAGGGCGCGCCCAAGAGGCCGGCGTAGAAGATCCGCGCCGGCGTGATCCACATGAATCGCTGGCTCGGTTGGACCGGGGATGCCGGATCCCGATCGCGCGCTCGGTCGGTTGGGGGAAACCCGCCCACGGTTTGTCTCCATGCGGTCTTCCATGCCGCATGGGCCCGACTCTACCGGGCGCGAGTGCCCTTGCCGGGAAACGTCCGTTCAGCGACCCTGCCAGAGTGGTGTTCTCTTCTCGGCGAAGGCGCGGGCGCCCTCGAGCGCATCCGCCGAAGCGATGACCCGCTCAACCATCGGCTGCTGGCGCGCGAACATCTCGTCCTCGCTCCAGCCGCGCGATTGGATGACCACCTGCTTGCTCGCGGCAACCGCCAATGGTGCATTCGTCGCGATCTCCAAAGCG
>VBDL01000018.1:0-2859 GCA_005884255.1 Betaproteobacteria bacterium
GCAATGGCCGCCAGACCCGGGCGCTCTCGCTCGAAGCGGCCGATGAACTCGGCGGCGAAGTGCTGCGCATCGCTGGCCGAGCCGCCGTTGCCGCAGGCCAGCACCTTGCCGCCGGCGGTGATGCAGCCCATCACGGCTTGCACCGCCGCGGCGATCGGCCGTGTCAGCGTCTCGGCCGCCTGGTACTTCAGATCGGCGCTGTCGAAAAACTGTTGCTGAATGCGTTGCTCGAGCATGGGCGGATCATAAGACACGCCCCGGCGCGCTCGGTTACAGCGCGCTAGCTCACGTCAAAGGCGGCGCGCAGCCATTGCACGTGGTCGCCGTCGATGGCCACCACGTCGAAGCGGCAGGGCGGCAGCGAGGGCAGCCGCAGCAGGTAGTGCTGCGCCGCGAAGATCAGGCTGCTGCGCTTCGCGAGTCCGATGCTGGCTGCCGCGCCACCGTGCGACACGTCGCGCCGCGCGCGCACCTCGACGAAGACCAAGGTGCCGTCACGGTCGCGCACGATCAGGTCGACTTCGCCGCCGCGCGAGCGCGGGCCGCGCGCGACCCGATAATTGCGCTGCACCAGCGTGAGGCCGTGGCCTCGCAGGTGCGCCCAGGCGCGTGCCTCGGCTTCGTCGCCCAAGGCCTTCTTCGTGACCATCGCTTCCCCCTCCCTGCTACAGGTGGCCGCGGCTGCCGCCGGCGGCCAGCAGTATCCCGCAGGCGCGCTGTACGTCGTCGCCACGCCGATCGGCAACCTGGCCGACCTGACGCTGCGCGCCATCCACACGCTGGCGCTGGCCGACGCGGTGGCGTGTGAGGACACGCGCGTCAGCGGCGCGCTGCTGCGCCATCTCGGGCTGGACAAGCCCTTGATCGCGGTGCACGAGCACAACGAGCACGCCGCGGCGCGAGGCATCGTCGAGCGGCTCGCGCGGGGCGAGCGGGTGGCTTATGTCAGCGATGCCGGCACGCCGGCGGTCTCGGACCCTGGCGCGGCGCTGGTCGCCGCGGTGCAGGCGGCCGGTGGCCGCTGCGTGCCGCTGCCCGGCGCGAGCAGCGCGCTGGCCGCGCTCAGCGTGGCCGGCGATGTGCGCGGCCAGGGCTTTCGCTTCGTCGGCTTCCTGCCGACGCGGGCGAGAGACCGCGCCGAGGCTCTGAGTAAGTTGGCCGAGGCGCCCGATAGCTGCGTGGTGTTCGAGGCACCGCATCGCATTGCGGCGCTGCTACGCGAGCTCGCCGAGGCCGCACCGCAGCGTCGCATCACGCTGTGCCGCGAACTGACCAAGCAGTTCGAGACCGTGGTCACGCTGGCGGCCGGCGAGCTACCCGCATGGCTCGATGCCGATGCCAACCGCTCGCGCGGCGAATTCGTGCTGGTGCTGCATGCGCAGGCCGCCGATGGCGCGCCCGCCGATGAGCAGCAGCACGATCCGATGCTGAGCGTTCTGCTGCGCGAGCTGCCGTTGAAGCAGGCGGTGGCGTTGGCGGTGGAACTGACAGGGGCGCCGCGCAACGCGCTGTACCAGCGGGCGCTGGCGCTGCGCGGGGCAGGCGCGCTGGCGGCGCGCCGCTTGTCGTGCTTCTGGCGTTGGCCTGCCGCTGATCGATGCGCGGCATGCGTTCACACGCCGTGCACGCTGGCGGGGTAAAGTTGTGTGAACACCCCAGCGAGGATTGCCCCATGATTTCGCGCGAACCCACCCTCGAGCGCCTGGCCATCGCGCGCTCGCTGCTGCTCGAGCCCTTCGGCCTCACCGATGCCGCACTGTCGCGTGCGCTGCAGACCATTGCCACGCACCGCATCGACGACGCGGACCTGTACTTCCAGTACACGCGCAACGAAGGCTGGAGCCTCGAGGAAGGCATCGTGAAGAGCGGCAGCTTCGGCATCGATCAGGGCGTGGGCGTGCGTGCGGTGGCCGGTGAGAAGACGGCCTTCGCCTATTCCGATGACATCTCCGAGGCCGCGCTGCTCGATGCCGCGCAGACCGTGCGCACGATCGCGGCGTCGGGCCAGAGTCGGCGCGTGAAGGTGCCGTCGCGCGGCACGGTGGCCGGCAGCCGCGTGCTGTATGCACCGCTCGATCCGATCGCGACGCTGGATAGCGCGCAGAAGGTCGCGCTGCTGGAGAAGGTGGAGAAACTCGCGCGCGCCAAGGATCCGCGCGTCGCGCAGGTGATGGCCGGCCTCGCCGCCGAGTACGACGTGGTGCTGATCGCGCGCGCCGACGGCACGCTGGCCGCCGACGTGCGGCCGCTGGTGCGGCTGTCGCTGACGGTGATCGCCGAGCAGGGCGAGCGGCGCGAAGTGGGCACCGGCGGTGGCGGCGGGCGCTTCGGCCTCGGCTACTTCCAGGACGCGGTGATCGAGGGCTATGTCGAGCAGGCGGTGAATGCCGCGCTGACGAATCTGGAATCGCGCCCCGCGCCCGCCGGCGAGATGACGGTCGTGCTCGGCCCCGGCTGGCCCGGCGTGCTGCTGCACGAGGCCATCGGCCATGGCCTCGAAGGCGACTTCAACCGCAAGGGCTCGAGCGCGTTCTCCGGGCGCATCGGCCAGCGTGTCGCCGCGCCCGGCGTGACGGTGCTCGATGACGGCACGATCCCCGATCGCCGCGGCTCGCTCAATGTGGACGACGAAGGCAACGCCAGCCAGCGCAACGTGCTGATCGAAGACGGCATCCTGAAGGGCTACATCCAGGACGCGATGAACGCGCGTCTGATGAAGGTGAAGGCCACCGGCAACGGACGGCGCGAGAGCTACGCTGCGGTGCCGATGCCGCGCATGACCAACACCTACATGCTGGCCGGCGACCGCACGAAGGAGGAAATCGTCGCGTCGGTGCAGCGCGGGCTGTATGCCACCAA
>VBDL01000018.1:2866-12553 GCA_005884255.1 Betaproteobacteria bacterium
GAGGCGTTCTGGATCGAGAACGGGCGCATCCAGTATCCGGTGAAGGGCGGCACCATCATCGGCAACGGCCCCGATGCGCTGACGCGCGTGAGCATGATCGGCAACGACCTGGAGCTCGACACCGGCGTCGGCACCTGCGGCAAGGAAGGGCAGAGCGTGCCGGTGGGCGTCGGCCAGCCGACGCTGCGCATCGACGGGCTCACGGTCGGCGGCACGGCCTGACCCCTTGACGCACTGCACGAGGCTCGTGCTACATTCGCCCCCATGTATTCGGCTCGCTTTTATTTTGCGCACTTTTGGTTCTCGCACCGCCCCGGCGGAGGAGAGGCCAGCGCATCAGTGAGCTAAGCGCAGACCAACTCCTCGAAACCGCCGGGTCCCCACCCGGCGGTTTTTTTTCGTCCTTCCGTTTTCACCGAACCAGCCCAGGAGCCACGACCGCCATGACGCCCAAGTCCGCCACCGCCGCTACCGAGGACTGGTATGCGCATTCCGAGAAGACCTCGCAGACCGATGACGAGCGGATTCGCGACGTGACGCCGCTGCCGCCGCCGGAACACCTGATCCGCTTCTTCCCGGTGCGCGGCACCGCGATGGAGGACTTGATCGTCACCACGCGCCAGCGCATCCGCAAGATCATGCAGCACAAGGACGACCGGCTGCTGCTCATCATCGGCCCGTGCTCGATCCATGACCCGGCGGCTGCGCTCGAGTACGCGAAGCTTTTGAAGGTGCAGCGCGAGAAGTACGCCGACACGCTGGAGATCGTGATGCGCGTGTACTTCGAGAAGCCGCGCACCACGGTCGGTTGGAAGGGCCTGATCAACGACCCCTACCTCGACGAGAGCTACCGCATCGACGAGGGCCTGCGCATCGCGCGCCAGCTGCTGCTGGAGATCAACCGCCTGGGCATGCCCGCGGGCAGCGAGTTCCTCGACGTGATCTCGCCGCAGTACATCGGCGACCTCATCAGCTGGGGCGCGATCGGCGCGCGCACCACCGAGAGCCAGGTGCACCGCGAGCTGGCCTCGGGGCTGTCGGCGCCGATCGGCTTCAAGAACGGCACCGACGGCAACATCAAGATCGCCATCGATGCGATCCAGGCGGCCGCGCGGCCGCACCACTTTCTCTCGGTGCACAAGAACGGCCAGGTGGCCATCGTCGAGACCAAGGGCAACAAGGACTGCCACGTGATCCTGCGCGGCGGCAAGGCGCCGAACTACGACGCCACGCACGTGGCCGCGGCGTGCAAGGAGATCGAGGCGGCCAAGCTCGACTGCACCTTGATGGTCGACTGCAGCCACGCCAACAGCAGCAAGCAGCATGAGCGCCAGCTCGACGTGGCGCGCGATGTCGGCGAGCAACTCAAGGCGGGCAGCCGCTGCATCTTCGGCGTGATGGTGGAAAGTCATCTGCACGGCGGCGCGCAGAAGTTCAGCCCGGGCAAGGACGATCCGGCCAAGCTGGAGTACGGCAAGAGCATCACCGATGCCTGCATCGACTGGGATCAGTCCCTCGCGGTGCTGGAGGTCCTCAACGAGGCGGTGCGCGCGCGGCGCGGCTAAAGCGCTAGCTTTGCTGGCGTTTGAGCCGCTCGCTGTTCCAGTACACGTCGGCGCCGCTGTTGAGCACGCGTGCGAGCACGAACAGCAGGTCCGACAGGCGGTTCAGATACTGCCGCGGCGCGTCATTGAGCGGCTCGTGCGCGCCCAGCGCCACCAC
This sequence comes from Betaproteobacteria bacterium, assembly GCA_005884255.1. Classification (GTDB taxonomy): domain Bacteria; phylum Pseudomonadota; class Gammaproteobacteria; order Burkholderiales; family Burkholderiaceae_C; genus VBDL01. Next base: position 4,589 of record VBDL01000018.1, read on the forward strand.
CGCGCGCTCGGCGCGGCGTGCCACCGTGCGCGACACATGCGCCAGCGACGCCGCGCGTGTGCCGCCGGGCAGGATGAATTCGAGCAAACGCGGCAGGCCCGCGTTGTAGTGCGCCAGCGCCGCATCCAGGCCCGCCACCGCGTCAATCTTCAGCAGTGCCTGGCCGGGCATCGACAGCTCGCCGCCCAGATTGAACAGCTCGTGCTGAATGGTCAGCAGCAGCTCGCGCACATCGTCGGGCAGCGGCTCGGCGAGCAGCACGCCGAGGCCGGAATTGAGCTCGTCGACCTCGCCCATCGCGTGCACGCGCAGGTGGTCCTTCGGCACGCGCGAGCCGTCGGCGAGCCCCGTGGTGCCATCGTCGCCGGTGCGCGTGGCGATTTGCGTCAGTCGGTTGGCCATGCGGTCATCGTAACCGCGGGCGAGGTGCTAACTTTTTCTGCCGCCGCTGCGGTGGTAGTGCGGTTTGCGGTGGGGTGCACCGTGTGCCGGGTGGTGAGCGCCCGGTGCCGGTGTCGCGCCCGCGTCGGGCGCCGCGTCGTTGGCCGCGACGCGGCCTGGCGTCTCATCCGGGTGCTCGAGCCGGTCGCGCAGGAACAGGCCGAGCACGTCGAAGCGCAGCGCGCCGGCGAGGGCCAGCAGCAACGCCACGCCAAGAATCAACCACCATGCCGTCTCAGTCATCTCGACCTCCACTGCAACGCCGTCGATTACCCAATCTTGGCACTGTGCGAAGGGCACCGCAAGACGCCGAGAAGGAGTATGGCCGCTCCCTACAATGGCTTCACAGCACCAGGAGACAAGCGATGAACGCCCCGCTGCCCACCGCCTCACTGCCGCGCGTGGAACCGCGTCCGTTGCCGCCGGCGATGACCGATGCCTTGCGCCAGCGCTTCGGCGAGCGCTGCTCCACGGCGCAGGCCGTGCGCGAGCAGCACGGCCGCGACGAGTCGCCGTTCGACGTGCGGCCACCGGACCTGGTGGTGTTCTGCGAATCGACCGACGAGGTCGCCGCGGTCGTCCGGCTCGCGTCGGAGCATGCGGTGCCGGTGATCCCGTACGGCGCCGGCTCGTCGCTCGAAGGCCATCTGCTGGCCGTGCAAGGCGGCGTCAGCCTCGACCTGTCGCGCATGAAGCGCGTGCTGCGCGTCAACGCCGAGGACCTGACCGTCACCGTCGAGGCCGGCGTCACGCGCATGCAGCTCAACGAGGAGATCCGCCACACCGGCCTGTTCTTCCCGATCGACCCGGGCGCCGATGCGTCGCTCGGCGGCATGTCCGCCACGCGCGCCAGCGGTACGAACGCGGTGCGCTACGGCACGATGCGCGAGAACGTGCTGGGCTTGACCGTCGTCACCGCCAGCGGCGAGGTCATCCACACCGGCACGCGCGCACGCAAGTCCAGCGCCGGCTATGACCTGACGCGGCTGTTCGTCGGCAGCGAAGGCACGCTGGGCGTGATGACCGAGATCACGTTGCGCCTGTATCCGCAGCCGGAAGCGCTGTCGGCCGCGGTGTGCCACTTCCCGAGCATCGCTGCGGCGGTGGCCACGACGATCCAGATCATCCAGATGGGCGTGCCGATCGCGCGCTGCGAGCTGCTCGATGCGAACGCGGTGCGCGCGGTGAACCGCCACGACAAGCTCACACTGCGCGAATCGCCGATGCTGCTGATGGAGTTCCACGGCAGCACCGCCAGCGTGAAGGAGCAGGCGGAGATCGTGCAGGAGATCGCCCGCGAGCAAGGCGGCGAAGATTTCGAGTGGGCCACCACGCCCGAAGAGCGCACGCGGCTGTGGACCGCGCGCCATCACGCCTACTTCGCCGGCCTGCAGATGAAGCCCGGCTCGCGCACCGTGACCACCGACACCTGCGTGCCGATCTCGCGCCTGGCCGACTGCCTGCTCGACACCGTGGCCGAGGTCGAGGCCACCGGGCTGCCGTACTACATCGTCGGCCATGTCGGCGACGGCAACTTCCACGTCGCCTACCTGATCGACCCCCACAAACCCGAGGAGCGCGACACCGCCGAGCGCCTGAACCAGCAGCTGGTGCAGCGTGCGCTGCGGCTTGAAGGCACCTGCACCGGCGAGCACGGCATCGGGCTGCACAAGATGGGCTTTCTCGTCGACGAGGCCGGCGCCGGCGCGGTGGAGATGATGCGCACGCTCAAGCGCGCGCTCGATCCGAAGAACATCCTGAACCCGGGAAAGATCTTCACGCTGTAACGGCAGCGATCTGTGCTTTTTGCACGCGGGCAGCGACTTCAAATTAGGGATAGACGCGGCCGCCCACAGTCACATTTGGCAACATCCATCCCGTGACCTGTAGGACCCGTCGCGCCGAATAGTCCACTCGCGCCCCGGAAGTCACAGGCCCGTGGTTGTCAACGGGAGTGTGCGGGTGAGTGCAAGCTGTCCTGAAGCGGTGAATGCCGCCGCCGCGCCGGCGCTGGATGCGCCGGCACGTGAGGCGGCGCTGCGCCAGCCCGGCGCGTCCGCCGAGATGCGCCGCTTCTCGGCCGGCATCCGCGCCATCGTGGCGCTGCTGTGCACGCTGCTGCTGGTCCCCGGCGAGAAGCCGCTGAGCACCTTGGCCGTCATCGTGCTGCTGGGCTACGACCTGTGGTCCGGCTATGTGCTGTGGGCCGAGGCCAGCGCCCGCCGGCTGCCACCTGCGCTGCTGCGCTACTGGATCGATGCCACCTGGACCGTGCTGATGCTGCAGCTGACGAGTTCCGGCACCGGCATGCTGGTGCTGACCTTCGTGCAGCCGGTGGTGCTGGCGAGCATCGGGCACGGCGTTCGGCACGGCGTGACGCTGGCGCTGTATGCCGCGCTGGGCTTGATCGTGGACGTCGATCACGCACAGCATGCACAGCTGCAGTGGAGCACGTTGCATGCGGTGCCGGCGGCCGGGGTGCTGGCGCTGATCCCGGTGGCGGCGGTGCTGTCGCGGCCGATGAGCGTGCTGCGCCAGCGCCTGATGCTCGTCAGCGGCATCGAGGCGCAGCTCGACCCGCGGCGCGGGCTGGATGCGATCGCGTCGACCCTGGTCGGCGGGCTGCGCGGCGTCACCCGCGCCGACTTGACCGCGCTCGTGCTGCCATCGTCCACCGGCGCGCCCGCCGTGATCGGTACCGCGGAGGACGGCGAGTTCCGTGCCGGCGCGCCGACGCATGCCGGCCTCGAGGCGCTGCTGGCCACGCTGCCGCCCTGCGCGCTGATGCACAGCCGCCGGCGCTGGCGCGGCCTGCGCGGCGGTACCCGCGTGCATGGCGACTGCCCTCTGCCGGCCGGCGCCGGTGCCGCGCTCGACGAGCTCACGGCCCTGCTGGAGGTGAACACGCTGGCCATCGTGCCCTTGCTGCGCTACGACCGCCGCCATGGCCACATCGTGCTCGGCTTCCGCGAGCTGCGCCCGCGGGCGCAGGAGCTGGCGGCGCTGGCCGAAGGGGCGCCGGAGCTGTTCCGCGTGATCGAGCAGGCGGCGCTGGTCGACAAGCTGCAGGAAGAGAGCGCCGCGCACGAGCGCGTGCGCATCGGCCGCGACCTGCACGACAGCGCGATCCAGCCCTACCTCGGGCTGAAGTACGCGGTCGAGGGCGTCGCACAGCGCGTGCCGCGCAACGACCCGGCGCGCGCCGACATCGACGCGCTGCTGGAACTCGTCAACAGCGAGATCGGCGCGCTGCGCGAAATCATCTCCGGCCTGCGCGCCGGCGAACCGCGCGGCGACAACGCGCTGATGCCGGCGGTGCGCCGCCAGGTGCGGCGCTTCTCGCTGCTGTTCGGCGTGGACGTGCAGCTCGACGGGCCCGACGAGCTGCGCACCAGCCGCGCGCTGGCCGGTGCGCTGTTCCACATGGTCAACGAGGCCTTGAACAACGTGCGCAAGCACACGCCGGCGCGCCGCGTGTGGATTCGCCTGGAGCATGCCGACGACGAGATCCGCATGACCGTGCGCGACGACGCCGGCGAGGTGCTGGGCCGCCCGGTGCGCGCCTTCCATCCGCGCTCGCTGAGCGAGCGGGCCGCCGCGCTCGGCGGGTCGCTCACGGTGAGCAGCCCCGACGGCCTGCACACCGAGGTCGTCATCGCCGTTCCCTTCGAAGTATCGACGAGGTATTGAGATGCAGCAGTCACCCGACACCATCCGCGTCTTCCTGGCCGACGACCACCGCGTCACGCTGTGGGGCCTGCAGCGGCTGATCGACTCGACCAGCCCGCGCATGCGTGTCATCGGCAGCGCCACCACGCGCAGCGAGCTGCTCTGTCACCATGCGGTGGGCGACGCCGACGTGGTGCTGCTCGATCTCGACCTCGGCGGCGAGAGCAGTGCCGACGTGCTGCACAACCTGCAGCACCTGTGCCGCGGCCATGTGCTGGTGCTGACCGCCGCCGACGACCCCGAGCAGCATCGCGCCGTCGTGATGAAGGGCGCGCGCGGCGTGGTGCACAAGTCCGAGCCCGCCGATGCGGTGCTGCGCGCGATCGAGAAGGTCAGCGCCGGCGAGGTGTGGCTGCAGGGCGCGCTGCTCGGCGACGTGCTGGGCCTGCTGACCGGCCATGGCACCCCTGCCGGCCCAGCCCACGGCAGCGATGCCTCGCGCATCGCGAGCCTCACCGCGCGCGAGCGCGAGATCGTTGCAGCGATGCTGCAGCTGACCGGCGCCAAGCTGTTCGCGGTGGCCGAGAACCTGGCGATGAGCGAGCACACGCTGCGCAATCACCTGACGACCATCTACAGCAAGCTGCAGGTGCATGGCCGGCTCGAGCTGCACGTGTACGCCACCGCGCATGGCCTCGGCGCGATGGCCCACTGAACCCGCGCAGCGAGGCAGGCCATGTCGCATTTCACACCCGCCACCCCCGCCGACTCGGCGCTCACCGAAGGCCTGCTGCGTGCGTTCGCGCTGCTGGCCTATGCCTTCGGCGTGGCCAACCTGTTCCACGCCTGGTGGATCGACCGTTCGCGCTGGACGCTGCTGCTGTTCCTCGTGTTCGAGGCCTACTCGCTGCTGCTCGTGCTGATCGCGCGCCGCGCGCTGCGCCGCGATGCGTCGCCCGCGGCGATGGCCTTGACGATTTATGCAGCGCTGTACTTCGTGCTGCTCGATCCGCACGACAACCGCCGCCTGATCGCCGAGGGCTTCGGCGTCGCGCTGCAGGCCGTCGGCGCGTGCTGCCAGTTCAGCGCCAAGTTCACGCTCGGCCGCGCCTTCGGCCTGCTGCCGGCGCAGCGCAGCATCGTGGTGGCGGGGCCGTATCGCCTGGTGCGCCACCCGATGTACCTCGGCTACCTGATCGCCGACGTCGGCTTCCTCTGCGTCAACTTCTCGTGGCGCAACGCGCTGATCCTCGGCGTGCTGTATGCGGTGCAGGTGCTGCGCATCCGCCGCGAGGAGGCGGTGCTGGCCGGCAGCGAGGCCTATCGCGACTACCAACAGCGCGTGCGCTGGCGGTTGCTGCCCTTCGTCTACTGAAAAGAGGAGCAAGCTCCTACCTCCTCCCGGCCCAAGCTCCCATGCCGGCGCGCATCGCCGTGCCTAGCATTGGCGCATGACGGCCTTCCCCGCTTCCTCGTCGCCGGACGGCACGACGCTGCGTGTGCTCGTGGTCGATGACGAGTACGCGGTGCGCGAGGGCCTGCGGCGCCTGATTGCCGGCAGCGTGGACCACGCTCCGCTGGTGCGCATCGCCGCCAGCGCGGCCGAAGCGCTGCGCGAAGCGGCCGCGCTGCATCCGCATGTGGTGGTGCTCGATGTCGACCTCGCCGGCGAGGACGGCCTCGCGCTGATGCGCCAGTTCGAGCCCGGCTGCCAGGTGCTGGTGCTGACCAGCCACGGCGACCCCGGCACGCGCTCGCGTGCCCTCGCGCTCGGTGCCCGCGCCTTCGTCGAGAAAGACGCGCCCGCGTCGATGCTGCTAGCACAGCTGAACATGCTGGCCGCGGCACAAATCGGCACTTCGGCGCGCCACTGAGCCGCACCCCGCGAATGCGGCAGGAGAAGTGTCCCGTCATCCCCGGGACGATCCTCCGCCGCCAGGCCGGGCGCTTTCTCCGGTGTGCGCGCTTCAGCCGCTCCCTACAGTGACCCACAGGCAGGTGCTGCAGTTCGACCCCTCGGTGTCGCGCTGCAGACGAAGCCGGCGTGACGGCCACGCGGCCTTCACGATCTTCGTCACTTGAAAGGAGCACTCACCATGACTCTCAAGCAGCGCATCCGCCACTTCGTCGCCGACGAACAGGGCGTGACTGCTATGGAATACGGCCTGATCGCCGCCCTCATCGCGGTGGTGATCATCACCTCCGTCACCAACGTCGGCAAGCAACTTGCACTCATCTTCCAGTACGTCGCCGACAACCTCAAGACCTGAACCGTCGCTTCGTGGCGCGACCGGCCTGCCCCCGCCCTTCACGCCATGAAGCACGAATGCAAGTCCATGACGATGAGCCCCGCCCTCAGCCTCGCCGGCCTGGCGACCCTGCTCGCACTGGCCGTCGTCAGCGACCTGCGCTCGCGCCGCATTCCCAATGAACTCGTGCTCACCGGGCTGCTGCTCGCGCTCGGCCAGCACGCCGCGATGCTGCTCGCGGGCCAAGCCCCGCTGGCCGGCGCGCACGCCTGGTCGCCGCTGGCCGGGGCGCTCGCCGGCGGCGCGGCGCTGCTGCCGCTGTACCTGCTGCGCGCCAGCGGCGCGGGCGACGTCAAGCTGATGGCGACGGTCGGCGCCTTCGTCGGCGCCGCCGCCGCGCTGACGGCCGCGCTGTACACGCTGCTGGCCGGCGGCGTGCTGGCGCTGCTGTGGATGGTTGGCCACGCCGTGGCGACGCGCACGCTGGACAAGCTGCGCTGGCGCGTCACCGGCTGGCTGCTGCGGCTGCAGGGCGTGCCCGTGCCGCTCGCGCTGCACGATGGCGCCCGCGGCCTGCCGTACGCCGTGGCCATTGCCGCCGGCACCGTCGCGGCCCTGCTGTGGCCATTGCGGCCCTGAAGCGTGCGAGGAGACCCGTCATGACCCTGCTGCCGTTCCCGCAAGTCCACGCCGAGCACGCCGCGACGCCGCTGCCGCGCGCGCCGCAGACGCCCGAGGACACCGGCCTGCCGCACACCTTCCTCGTCGAGCTGGTGGGCAAGGCGATGTACCAGCTCGGCTTCGCGCGCTTGATGGAGCTGAGCCAGCACCTGTGCCTGGCCGGTACGGTGGTCGAAGCGGTGTGCCACTTCATGCGCCGCGAAGGCCTGCTCGAGGTGCTGCGCCGCGGCCAGCACGACGGCGACGTGCAGTTCGAGCTCACTCAGGCCGGCCATGCGCGCGCGGCCGACTGGCTGGTGCGCAACCAGTACGTCGGCCCGGCCCCGGTGTCGCTGGAGGCCTACCGCGCCGGCGTGCTGACGCAGTCGCTGGCCGCGCAGCCGGTGGATGCGCGCCGCGTGCACGAGGCCTTCGCCGACCTGGTGGTGTCCGACGAACTGAAGGATCGCCTCGGCACCGCCATCAACTCCGGCCGCCCGCTGCTGCTGTACGGCCCGTCGGGCTCCGGCAAGACCTATCTCGCCAGCCACCTGCGCCGGCTGATGGACGGCCGCGTCGCGGTGCCGCACGCCATCTACGTGCACGGCGAGGTGGTGCGCGTGTTCGACGAGCACTGCCATCAGCCGGCGAGCGACGCGCCGGACTCGCACCACGGGCTGGACAACCGCGAGCGCGCCGACGCGCGCTGGGTGCTGTGCCAGCGCCCCTGCGTCGTCGCCGGCGGCGAGCTGACGCTGGAGATGCTGGACTTGAGCTTCGACGCGCGCGCCGGCTACTACGAGGCGCCGCCGCACTTCAAGGCCAACAACGGGCTGTTCATCGTCGACGACCTTGGCCGGCAGGTCATCACGCCGCGCGCGCTGATGAACCGCTGGATCGTGCCGATGGAGCGCCGCCACGACTACCTGATGCTGCGCAACGGCGG
>VBDL01000554.1 GCA_005884255.1 Betaproteobacteria bacterium
CCGCGCCAAGCTGGAGGAGCTGCTGCCCGAGGCGCGCATTGCCGTCGCCCACGGACAGATGCCCGAGCGCCAGCTCGAGCACGTGATGCGCGACTTCATTGCGCAGCGCCACAACCTGTTGCTGTGCTCGACCATCATCGAGACCGGCATCGACGTGCCCACGGCCAACACCATCGTCATGAGCCGCGCCGACAAGTTCGGCCTTGCGCAGCTGCACCAGCTGCGCGGCCGCGTCGGCCGCTCGCACCACCAGGCCTATGCCTACCTGATGGTGCCGGACGTCGAAGGGCTGACGAAGCAGGCAGCGCAGCGCCTCGAGGCAATCCAGCAGATGGAGGAGCTCGGCTCCGGCTTCTACCTGGCGATGCACGACCTCGAGATCCGCGGCGCCGGCGAGGTGCTCGGCGAGAGCCAGAGCGGCAACATGCAGGAAGTGGGCTTCCAGCTCTACAACGACATGCTGGCCGAGGCGGTGCGCTCCCTGAAGGCGGGGCGCGAGCCGGACCTGCTGTCGCCCTTGAGCGTGGCCACGGAGATCAACCTGCACGCGCCGGCACTGCTGCCCGACAGCTACTGCGGCGACGTGCACACGCGGCTGTCGCTCTACAAGAAGCTGGCCACGGCCGACCGGCCTGAGCACATCGATGCGATGCTCGAAGAAATCACCGACCGGTTCGGCAAGCTGCCGGCGCAAGGGCAGACATTGTTCGACACGCACCGGCTGCGCGTGCTGGCCAAGCCCTATGGCGTGCTGAAGATCGATGCCGCGCCGCAGATGATGAGCATCACGTTCCGCCCCAACCCGCCGATCGATGCGCTGCGCATCATCGAACTGGTGCAGAAAAACCGCCACATCAAGCTCGCCGGCAACGACAAGCTGCGCATCGAGCGCTGGCTGAGCCGCGCGAGCGGGCGCAGATGGTTCGCGATGTGCTGCGCTCGCTCGGTACACCACAGGCTATCCAATAGCTCGGCGCCAGGCCGCCCTTAGCCGGGCTGCGCCCCTTGGGGGCCGCGAGTGCAGCGAGCTTGGGGCGCAAAGTTAACAACCGGAAGCAACTCGCTGTGGGGGAAACGCCGAAACCGCGTACAAAGTCGCTTCCGCGCCCGGGCTTCAGGCGTACGCTTCGCGCACACAATCGCGGCAATCTCCCCCGCCGCTTTCCAAGAACAGTCGTTGGAGTCATGAAAGAGTTCAAGCTCATCGCTTGGCCCGAGCTGCCTGCCGCCTTCCAGCGCACCGCCTACCGGCGCATGCTGAGCGACATGTCGCACCGCTACATGACACTGCCGCAACTGGCCGGCAGCAGCGGCTTGACGCGCAGCGAGGTGCGCACCTTCCTCGAACTGCTGCAGGCCAGCGCGCTGCTGCGCGAACGCGAATCGGGCGTGCCGGACTCCCTGTTCGATACGCTCGCGCCGATCGGCGGCTGGATCCGCCGCGCGCTGACCAGCGAAATCGGCGGCCGCCGGTAACTACACCCGGCGCCGTGGCGCGATTGTTGCTCGCCCAGCGAGCATGTCCGCGCCTGCCGTTCTGCGCATCGTCATCGTCGCCCCCGACTCCCTGACCCCCGACCCCGCGGACGGGCAGGCGCACTGGGTGGCCGAGGCCGAGCGCTCGCGCAGCCTGCGCATCGGGTTGCTGGAGCACGGCTACAACATCGTCGCGGTGCTGCCGGCCGACGTCTTCCTGCCCGAGCGGCTGGCGCAGATCCAGCCCGACATGATCATCGTCGATGCCGAGAGCGGCGCGCGCGACACGCTGGAGCACGTGGTGATGGCCACGCGCGACGCCCGCCGCCCCATCGTGCTGTTCACCGAGGACAACGACACCAGCCATGTTGGCGCCGCCATTGCCGCCGGCGTCACCGCCTATGTCGTGGCGGGGCTGGCGGCCGAGCGCGTGAAGCCGGTGCTCGATGTGGCGATGGCGCGGTTCCAGCATGAGGAGTCGATGCGCCGCGAGCTGGCCGACGCGCGCAGCCAGCTGTCCGAGCGCAAGGTCGTCGAGCGCGCGAAGGGCCTCTTGATGCAGCGCCACGGGATCGGCGAGGACGAGGCTTACAAGCGGCTGCGCAAGGCCGCGATGGACAAGGGCTTGAGGCTCGCCGACGTGGCACAGCGCATCGTCGACGTGGCCGACTTGCTCGGTTGATGCTCCGGCGCAGTGCGCCACAACCTCATTTGGTGCGTCGCAGCAGCCGTTCGCCCGCAATGCGGCTGGCATAGCGCTTGCGTAATGGTGTGCGAGGGGTCAATGGCGATCTCTCACCACAGTCGGTAGCGGTCAAGGTCGATCGCTGTCGACAGGACGACGGCGTCCCCACGCCCAGGCTCATCCCTGGACCGTGCGGACGCTTTTTTCATTTGTTCAGAGCGCGACGAGACCGACATGACAGCCTCCAACGGAAAGATCGACATGGGCCGCCGAACCATCATCAAAGCCGCTGCTGCCACCAGCGCCGCCGGGCTCGTACCGGGGCTGCAAGCCGCCGTCTACGCGGCCGGCTCCGACAAGCCCGAAAAGGAAGAGGTCCGCATCGGCTTCATCCCGCTGACCGATTGCGCATCGGTGGTGATGGCCTCGGTGCTCGGCTTCGACAAGAAGTACGGCGTGAAGATCATCCCCACCAAGGAAGCCTCGTGGGCCGGCGTGCGTGACAAGCTCGTCAACGGCGAGCTCGACATGGCGCATGTGCTCTACGGCCTGGTGTATGGCGTGCACCTCGGCGTGACCGGCCCGAAGAAGGACATGGCCGTGCTGATGACGCTGAACAACAACGGCCAGGCGATCACCTTGTCGAAGAAGCTCGCCGACAAGGGCGCCGTCGATGGCGCGTCGCTGGCCAAGTTGATGGCCACCGACAAGCGCGAATACACCTTCGCGCAGACCTTTCCCACCGGCACGCACGCGATGTGGCTGTACTACTGGCTGGCCAGCGTGGGCGTCAACCCGTTCAAGGACGCCAAGGTCATCACCGTGCCGCCGCCGCAGATGGTGGCCAACATGCGCGTGGGCAACATGGATGGCTACTGCGTCGGCGAGCCCTGGGGCCACCGCGCCATCATGGATGGCATCGGCATCACCGCCGTGACCACGCAGGACATCTGGAAGGACC
>VBDL01000555.1 GCA_005884255.1 Betaproteobacteria bacterium
CGTGCCGATCGAGCGCATTCGCATCGTGCAGGGCGACACCGACCGCGCCAACGGCTTCGGCAGCGCCGGGTCGCGGTCGCTCTTCACCGGCGGCTCGTCGGTCAGCATCGCGTCGCAGAAGACCATCGAGCATGCGAAGGAGCTCGCCGCCGATGCACTCGAGGCACCGGCGGCCGACATCGAATACCGCGCGGGCCGCCTCTCGGTGGCCGGCACCGATCTCGGCATCGACCTGTTCGAGCTCGCGGGCAAGCAGGGCGATGCGAAGATCCGCATCGATTCCACCAGCACGGTCGGCGGCCCCACCTGGCCCAACGGCTGCCACGTCTGCGAGGTCGAGATCGACCCCGGCACCGGCGCGCTGGAGATCGTGGCCTACGCGTCGGTCAACGACATCGGTCGCGTCGTCAGCCCGACCATCGTGCGCGGCCAGATCGAAGGCGGCGCGGTGCAAGGCATCGGCCAGGCGCTGAGCGAGCAGGTGAGCTACGACAACGGCAGCGGGCAGCTGCTGAGCGCCAGCTTCATGGACTACGCACTGCCGCACGTCGACAGCTTCCGCGGCTTCAAGACCGAGTTCGACACCTCGATTCCGTGCAAGACGAATCCGCTGGGCGTGAAGGGCGTCGGCGAGCTCGGCACCATCGGTGCGACGCCGGCGGTGGTCAATGCGGTGGTCGATGCGCTGGACAACGCCGGCCTCGGCGCCGACGCCGAGCGCATCCAGATGCCGGTGACGGCCGAGCGTGTGTGGCGCGCGCTGCGCAAGGACTTCGAGGCATCGCCGCTGGCGTGAGCCGCATGCCCTTCGACAAGCTGCTGTCCGGGCAGAACTTCGGCGCGATGACGCGCTCGCTGTCCAGCGGCGGGTTGGTCATCAACGCCGCCGATCATGCGCCGGGCATGCGCATACCGCGCCACGAGCATGCCAATGCCTACCTCTGCATCGTGCTCGCGGGCGGCTTCGCGCTGCAGCGGCCTGGCGGTGATGTCGATTGCATTGCCGGCACGCTGGTCGCGCACCCGGCCGGCGATTCGCATGCGAACCGCTTCGGCGAGCAGTTCGGCCGCTGCATGAACATCCACGTCGGCGATGCCTGGGGTGCAGACCGCGCGCTGCGCGAATGGCTCGCCGACCCTCGCCATGTGCGACTGGGCGCCTCGTCGCCCGCGCTGCGGCGGCTGGCGCGTGAGATGCAGGCCAACGACAGCGCCGCACCGCTGGCCGCCGGCGCCGCGGCGCTGGAGTTGCTGGCCGAGGCGATGCGGGCCGACGAGCCGGCTGCACCGGCGCCGTGGCTGCGCCGCGTGATCGACCGGCTGGAGACCGATCTGGCACAGGCGCCGACGCTCACTGAGCTGGCGGCCGAGGCGGGCGTGCATCCGGCGCACCTGTCGCGCGCGTTCAGGCAGGTGCGCGGCGAGACGGTGGGCGAGTACCTGCGGCGGCGCCGCGTCGAGCAGGCCGAGCGTGCGCTCGCCGGGGCGCGGCCGCTGGCCGAGATTGCGGCCGACGCGGGCTTCGCCGACCAGGCGCACTTCACGCGCGTGTTCAGGCGCCACTTCGGCATGACGCCGGCGGCGCGCCGGCGCGCGATGCAAACGGCGGGAGGCGCGGCCTGGGAGAGCGCGCCGGCGCTGGCGGCGCAAGGGCGCATCACGGCGTCCGGGCTGAGCGGCACCTGGTCGCGTGCGGAAGACCTCTCGTGCGGCCGCTGGGCCGTGCGCGAAGACCTCGGTGTCTTCCGCAGCGCCAGCGGCGACGATGGGCAGCATCGGTGGCGCCCGGATGCTTCCGGCGGCGTCCATTCGCTGAACGGCGCGTACTCGCTGCGCGCGGCGATCACCGACGCCTGGCTCACGCGGCGCGGCTGGCTGCGCGCCGATGCGGCGGGCGCGAGCGTGTCACCCCTCACGCGGCGCAGCGACGAAGGACACGACTTCGACGTGCTGCGCGCCACGCCGAAAGGCGGCGAGCCGGTGGAGCTGTGGTTCGACGCGCATAGCCACCTGCTCGCGCGCGCTGTGCGCGAGCTGCCGATCTCGCTGCAGACGGTGCGCTATGCCGATTACCGGCGCGTGGCGGGGCTGCAGTTGCCGTTCCGCATCGAGACGCGCGATTCGTCCAGCAGCGACATCGAGACCGTGCAGGTCGACGGCTGGCGCATCGAGTGCCACGCCGGCGCGCCTGCCTATGCCGCGCCCATGCCGCCCGACGACACCCTGCTGCAAGCCGAGACCACGGTGCCGCTGGAGATCGACGGCATGGTCGTCGTGCAGGCCCGCGTCAATGGCCGCGCCTTCGATTTCATCCTCGACACCGGCGGCCACAACATCCTCACGCCCGACGCCGCGCGCTCGCTCGGCCTGCAGCCGGTGGGCGCGGGCGCGAGCGGCGGCGCGGGCGAGGGCAGCCTGTCGGAGCAGTACGTGCGCGTCGAGCGATTGCAGATCGGTGACGCGTCGATGCGCGACCAGCACTTCTACGTGCTGCCCTTGCAGTACGGTACCGTCGAGCGCGGCGAGCGTGCGCCGCTGGCCGGCATCCTCGGGCTCGAGATCTTCGAGCGCTTCTTCGTGCGCCTGGACTATCCGGCGAAGACGATGACGCTGCGCAAGCTCGGCCACGCGGAGGCACGCATCGCCGGCACGCCGGTGCCGATCCGCTTCGACGACGACATGCCGCTGCTCGATGGGCGCATCGATGGCGTGCCCGGCGTGATCGCGCTGGACACCGGCAACAGCGGCACGACGGTCGTGCAAGGCGTGTGGGCGCGGCAGCATGGGCTGGCCGAGCGGCTCAAGCAAGGCATCGAGACGGTGTCCTACGGCGCCGGCGGCGCCTCCCCCAACTGGGCCAGCCGCCTGCAGAGCCTGGAGATCGGCGGCCACGTGATCGAGCGCCCGCTGGCGCGCTATGCCGAGGACCGCGCGGGCGCCTTCTCGTCGCGCACCGAGGCGGCCAACATCGGCACCGACATCCTCGCGACCTTCGTGCTGCACATCGACTACCGCGCCGGCGTGATCGGCTTCGAGCGGCGCCCGGACATCAGCGCGCCGCCGTTCAACCGCGCGGGCCTGCGCGCCTACAAGGAGAGTGCCGAGAGCTTTCGCGTGGCTGTGGTGACGCCGGATTCGCCGGCGGCGCGGGCGGGTGTGTCGCGCGACGATCGCATCATTGCTGTGGATGGCGTGCCGGCGGCGCGCGTGAGCGGCCGACAACTCGTCGACAAGCTGATCCAGCCGGTCGGCACCGAGCTGCACGTCACGCTCAAGCGCGGCAGCGAAAAACGCCAGGCCACGCTGCGGCTGGCCGAGATGCTGCCCTGATGGCAATGGGAGGTTGGTCCTAAACTGGTATTAAGTGACACTGAGACTGGCCTGCTTCACCTGTTGACGATCTGGTATTTCTGGTACTACACTGGTATCAGAAATGGCAACGTATCTGATTGGCATCGATGGGGGAGGCACGAGCACGCGGGCGCGGCTCGTGCGCGCCGATGGCGCGGTGATCGGCTTATTGCGCAGGCCTGGGGCCATGTGCAGCAGGCCGTTGCCGCGGCCGCGCGCGCTGCGGGCCTGCCCGAGCCGCCGTCGCCGCACGAATGCGCCATCGGCCTCGGGCTGGCGGGCGCGCACGTGAAGGCGCGCTGCGACGAGTTCCTGCGCCAGGCGCCCGCCTATGCCCGCATTGCGCTGGACCACGATGGTTGCACCGCGCTGCTCGGCGCCCATGGCGGCCGGCCCGGCGTGATCGTCATTGCCGGCACCGGCAGCGTCGGCGAGGCACTGCATGCGGATGGGCGGCGCGAGTCGGTCAGCGGCTGGGGCTTTCCGGTCGGCGATGAGGGCAGCGGCGCGTGGCTGGGCTTGAGCGCCATGCGCGAGGCGCAGCGTGCGCTCGATGGGCGCGGCAAGGCCGGCGCGCTGGCGCAGGCCGTGTGGGGGCTGGCGGGCGGCACGCGCGAGGCGCTGTTCGCCTGGTGCGAGCACGCCGGCCAGCATGCCTACGCCAAGCTGGCACCCCTGGTGTTCGACGCCGAGCCGGCCGACTCGGCAGCGGCCGAACTTCTGCAGCAGGCGGCGCTCGAACTCGAGGCGGTGGCGCTGGCGCTCGATCGCGATGGCCGCCTGCCGCTGGCGGTGCTCGGCAGCGTCGGGCGGCGGCTGCAATCGCGTTTCTCGCCGGCCGTGCGCGAACGCTGCGTCGAGCCGGCCGGCGACGCGGTCGATGGTGCGCTGCATCTGATCCGCCAGGCGCTGGCGTCATGAAAAGACTCCCCTTCGACTTCAAGCCCGACGTGCGCGGCGCGTCGCCGCTGTACGTGCAGCTGGCGCAGAAGCTGGCGCAGGCGATCCGCGATGGGCGCTACCTGGCCGACGAGGCGCTGCCCTCGGAGCGGGTGCTGTCGGAATCGCTGAACCTGTCGCGCGTGACGGCACGCAAGGCGATCGACCAATTGGTGGAGCAGGGGCTCGTGGTGCGCCGCCGCGGCTCGGGCAACTACATCGCGCCCAAGCTCGAGCAGCCGCTGTCGCGCTTGACGAGCTTCTCCGAGGAGCTGCAGCAGCGCGGTTTCAAGCCCTCGTCACGCTGGCTCACGCGCACCATCAGCGCCGCGGCACCGGACGAGCAGTTGAGCCTGGGGCTGTCCACCGGCTCGCGCGTGGTGCGCCTGGAGCGCCTGCGCCTGGCCGACGACGTGGTGATGGCCTACGAGGTGAGCGTGCTGCCCGAGCAGATCCTGCCCGACCCGACGCAGGTGGACGCGTCGCTCTATGCCTACCTCACCGTGCGCGGCAAGGCGCCGGTGCGCGCGCTGCAGCACATCCGCGCGATGAATGCCGAGGCGCCGCTGGCCAAGCTGCTGGAGGTGCCCACGGGGCTCGCGCTGCTCTTCATCACGCGCGTCGGTTATCTCGAATCCGGACAGCCGGTGGAGCTGACGCATTCCTACTGTCGCAGTGATTACTACGGCTTCGTGGCCGAGATGAAACGCGAATCATGATGCCCCCAGCTCACATTCGTTCGCGGCCCCCCGAGGGGGCGCTCGGCCCCCTTGAGGCGGCTCGGCGGAGGCCGACATGAACAAGATTCAGGGACACATCCTCACGCCGCAGGGCTTCATGCGCGGCGTGCTGGAACACGACGCGGGGCGCATCCTGCGCATCAGCGGCTCGCCGGTGAGCGAGCGCGATGTGCGCGAGCAGGCCGACGCGATCGTGCTGCCCGGCTTCATCGACCTGCACGTCCATGGCGGCGGCGGCAGCGACACGATGGAAGGCGGGCAGGCCATCGAGCACATCGCGCGCATGCACGGACGCCACGGCACGACCTCGCTGCTGGCGACGACGATGACTGCGCCGCTGAATGAAATCGAAGCGGCGATGGCCGCGCTCGGACCCGCGTGCCACCAGCGCGCAAACGGTGCCGCGCGTGTGCTCGGTGTGCACCTCGAAGGCCCGTACATCAACCCGGCCAAGCTCGGCGCGCAACCGGACTTCGTGAAGGCCGCATCGATCGAGGAGATCCAGGCGCTGCATGCGCGCGCGCCGATCCGCCTGATCACGCTGGCGCCCGAGCTGCCCGGCAACCTCGAGCTGATCGAGCCGCTGCGCGCGGCCGGCTTCCAGGTGCAGATCGGCCACACGCTGGGCAGCTATGAAGACGGCGTGGCGGCCTTGCAGCGCGGTGCGGCCGGCTTCACGCACTTGTTCAATGCGATGACCGGCATGCACCACCGCGAACCCGGCATGGCCGGCGCGGCGCTGGCGCACGCGCGCTATGCGGAGCTGATCCCCGATCTGCTGCACGTGCATCCGGGCGCGATCCGCGTCGCGCTGCGCGCGATCCCGTGCCTGTATTGCGTCACCGACTCCACAGCCGCCGCCGGCATGCCCGATGGCGACTACAAGCTCGGGCGCCTGCGCGTCACCAAGTGCCTCGGCGGCGTGCGCCTGCCCGATGGCACCTTGGCCGGCAGCACGCTGACGATGGACCAGGCGCTGCGTAACCTCGTCGAGCTGGGCCTCGATCTGGGCGACGCGTCGCGTCGCACCTCGACGCATGCGGCCGACTACCTCGGCTTGAGTGATCGCGGCCGCTTGCAGCAAGGGTTCTCGGCGGACTTGGTGGTGCTGAACCGCGAGCTGCAGCTGCAGCGCGTGATCGTCGAAGGAGAAGAGCTTGAGCTCGGCGACGGGCCGCCCCTAGCCGAGCGAACCCCCTCGGGGGGCGGCGCGCAGCGCCAGGGGGCTCAATCATGACCTCGCGGATGCTTGACGAGGCCCTGCACGCGCCCGACGCGATCGCACGGCTGCTCGCCAGCGACGGCGACGCTTATGCGTCGCTCGGCGACAACCTGCGCGCGCAGCCGCCGCAGGCGCTGCTCACTGTCGCACGCGGCAGCTCCGACCATGCGGCGCACTACATGGCCTATCTCATCATGGCGCGGCTCGGGCGCCTGGTGACCTCGCTGCCGATGTCGCTGATCACGCTGTACCAGTCGAAGCTGCAGTGCGAAGGGCTGGTGTCGCTCGCGTTCTCGCAGTCGGGCCAGAGCCCGGACCTGGTCGCGCCGACGCGCTTCTTCCGCGAGGGCGGCGCGCGCACCGTGGCCTTCGTCAACGATGCGGCCTCGCCGCTGGCGCAGGCCTCGCAATGGGTGTTCGCGCTGCATGCCGGCGCCGAGACCAGCATCGCGGCGACCAAGAGCGGCCGCTGCGCTCACCGAGCTGCCGGGGCAGTTGCACCAGGCGGCGCGTGCCGACTGGTCGAGCGCAGTGCGCGCGCTCGTCGATGCGGATCGGCTCTTTGTCATCGGCCGCGGCACGGGCCTCGCCATCGCGATGGAGGCGGCGCTGAAGTTCAAGGAGGTCTGCGGCATCCAGGCCGAGGCCTTCAGCGGCGCGGAGGTGAAGCACGGGCCGATGGCGCTGGTCGACGAAGGTTTTCCGCTGCTGGTGTTCGCACCGCGCGGCCCGGCGCAGGCCGGCTTGCTCGCGCTGGCCGACGAGATGCGCAAGCGCGGTGCGCGCGTGCTGCTCGCCGCGCCAGGCGGCGAACTGCCGCTCGTGTCCGCATCGGCCGAAGACCTCGACCCGATCGCTGCGATCCAGAGCTTCTATCCGATGGTCGAGGCGCTGGCGCGTGCGCGTGGGCTCGATCCGGACAGCCCTCGCCACCTGTCCAAGGTCACGAAGACGCACTAGCTCATGACGCCTCACGTTCACCCCGGCCAGCTCGTGATGGTCAACATCGCGGGCAAGTCGCTCGCCGCCGACGAGGCGCGCTTCCTGCGCGACAACCACCTCCGCGCGGTGTGCCTGTTCCGCTGGAATCTCGGTAGCGAAGCCGAGGTGCGGCAGCTCACCGCCGACCTGCGCGATGCGATGGGCGAGCATGCGCTGATCGGCCTGGACCAGGAAGGCGGCTCGGTGGTGCGCGCCACCTTCCTGCCGCAGCCGCCGGCCGCGATGGCACTCGGCGCGGCGGGCGACGCAGCGCTGGCTGAAGACGTCGGCGCCGCGGTGGCGCGGGGCTTGAAGAGCCTCGGCGTGAACTGGAACTTCGCGCCGGTGCTCGACGTCAACAACAACCCGCTGAACCCGGTGATCTCCGAGCGCAGCTTCGGCGAGGACCCGCGCGAGGTCACACGGCTGGCCGGTGCGTGGATGCGCGGCGCGCTGCGCGAGGGCGTGGCCTGCAGCATCAAGCACTTCCCCGGCCACGGCGACACGCATGTCGACTCGCACCGCGATCTGCCGGTGGTCGACAAGCCGCTGGACGCATTGCAGCGGCTCGAGCTGCTGCCCTTCGAGGCCTTGCGCCACGAGGCGCCGGCGATGATGACGGCGCACATCGTCTACCCGCAGCTCGATGCCGAGCATCCCGCCACCTTGTCGCGCGCCATCCTCGGCGGTCTGCTGCGCGAGCGCTGGGGCTACGACGGCGTCGTGATCACCGACTCGCTGGTGATGAAGGCCATCCACGACCG
Source organism: Betaproteobacteria bacterium (assembly GCA_005884255.1). Lineage (GTDB taxonomy): Bacteria > Pseudomonadota > Gammaproteobacteria > Burkholderiales > Burkholderiaceae_C > VBDL01. Next base: position 7,998 of record VBDL01000555.1, read on the forward strand.
CTACGGCCACCATCGCGCCGCGGTGCTCGCGTTGCAGGCAGGGGCGGACATGGTGATGGCGCTGGGCTCGCAGGACGAGCAGGCCGCCGCGGTGCAGGCGATCGCGGAAGCGCAGGCGAGCGACGCCTTGAGCGCAGCGCGACTGCAGCAGGCCTGCGCGCGACTCGATGCGCTGGCCGAGCGCTTTCCGTCGTCGCCGAGCGACTACGCCGCCGCACAACACGAAGCCGACGACGCGCTGATGCGCCGCGCCTGGGCGCAAGGCTTGACGGCGATTCGCGGCGCCACGCCGCCGCCGCTCGACCGCCCGTTGCGCGTCTTCACGCAGCGCAACGTGCCGGGCGACGGCGTCTCCGAAGCGGGCCTGGCCGGCGAGCAGCTGGCACCGCTGTTCGCGCGCTTCGCCGACGTCGCGTTCGTGCAGGTCGACGAGCTCAAAGCGCTGGACTGGCGCGATGTGCCGCGCGACGGCCGCTGCAATGTGCTGGTCTCCAACCACCGCGCGCGCTATGGCGACGCCGCGCGGGGCTGGTGCCCGGACCTGCACCTCGCGTTGTGGAATCCGTTCCAGGTGCTCGACGTGGCCGCGCCGGCCGTCGTCACCTGGGGCTACGCAACGGGCGCACTCGATGCGCTGCACGCGTGGCTCGACGGCCGCGCGACTGCGCCCGGCCGCTCGCCGGTGCAACTCACCGCAGGCTAGGGCCTGTTAACGCTATTGGAGGGCTCACGTGACCCAGGAAACGGGCGCCATCAAGGCGCAAAGCACAGCCGGGGTTATTCCCCCGGCGAGCATTTGCAACGCGGAGGGCGCCCGTTTCCTGGGATCACCCTTCGGGCCCGTGGCTGGCAGGCCGCAGGGCGTCGTTGCGACCTCGTTGCGTGCCACCCGGCACGCG
>VBDL01000556.1 GCA_005884255.1 Betaproteobacteria bacterium
GCTCACGCTCATCGGCGCTGAGCCGATCGAGCGCGGGACGACCCGCCCCGCCACCAACATGTACGGGATCACCGAAGGCCTGGTGCTTTCGGGCGCAGCGCAGTTCTCGCCGGCCCTGCGGCACGGTTCCATCGGGACCGTCTGCTGGTCGCACGACGAAGTTCGCATCCTGGAGCCTGGCACGGAGAAGGAGGTTGCTTTCGGCGAATCCGGGGAACTGTGCTTCCGCGGTCCGTCGTCGCTGCGTGGCTACTACGCCGCCCCCGAGCTCACGGCCGCCTCGATGACATCCGACGGATTCTTCCGTACGGCGGACATGGTGCGAGCGAGCGGTGAAGGGGCGGTGACCGTCTACCACTTCGAGGGCCGCACGCGCGACAACATCAATCGCGGCGGCGAGAAGTTCGGCACCGAAGACATCGAGCTGCTGCTCGCGCGGCATCCGCAGATTGCCGACGGAAAAGTCGTTGCGATGCCGGACCCGATCTACGGCGAAAAGGCATGCGCGTACCTCATCCCGCGAAATGGCGCGGACCTGCCGTCCGTGCCGCAGCTTGCGGGGTTTCTCGTTTCGCAGGGGCTCGCCAAGTACAAGTGCCCCGAGCGCATCGAGCCGGTCACCAGCTTCCCCGTCACGCGTGTGGGCAAGCTGGACAGGCAGCAGATGCGCCAAACGATTGCCGAGAAGCTCGCGGCCGAAACGCAGGGGAGGTGAGCCTTTCATGCGCCACTACACCTATGACCGCCGCTTGAACTGGAGCGAGTGCGACCCGGGCGGCATCATCTTCTTTCCGCACTACGCCCGCTGGATGGTCGACGGCTTGAACGAGATGTTTCTCGGCTTCGGCGTCGACCCGACTGGGCCGAGAGGCGAGAACGCGTTGGGCGGCCTGCCGGTGCTCGCCCTTTCGATGAAGTTCGTGAGTGCACCCGTGTTGCATGACACCGTCACGCATGAGATCACGGTGATCAAGGTGGGTGGGAAGTCGATGACGTTCCGCCACCGATTCCTCTGCGGCGACCAGTTGCTGATGGAGGCTGAAGAGACGCGTGTGTGGGCCGAGCATCCTCTCGACAACCCGCGCGCGCTGCTCACCCGGCAAGTTCCCGACCACGTTCGGGCCCTGCTGGAAGAGGCCGCCTGACAGCCGCGGTCCGAGGAGCAACCGAATGATGAAGGGAAACCAAAGATGATGATCAAGATCCTGGGCGGAGGCCCGGCCGGCCTCTACGCCGCCTACCGCATCAGGCGCCAACTGCCCGATGCCGACGTGACCGTCTACGAGCAGAACGACGCGCACACGACCTTCGGCTTCGGCGTGGTGTTTTCCGACCAGGCGCTCGAGTTCCTCGGAGCGGGAGATTCGGAGACCCTGCCGCTCATCACCGCGGGCCTCGAGCGGTGGAGCGACATCGAACTGCGCCTGCAGGGCGAACGCATCCGGATCGATGGCGTGGGGTTCACCGCCATCGCCCGGTTGCGCCTGCTCGAGATCTTGCGCCAGCGTGCGTTGTCCGCAGGGGCGAAGCTGATCGACAGCCACGTGGTGCGCGACCTCGCGGAACTG
>VBDL01000019.1 GCA_005884255.1 Betaproteobacteria bacterium
GCTCGGCGCCCACGGTCTCGAGCAGGTTGGCCACCACCTTCGCGCTGATCGGCACGCGGGTGGAGCGCGGCCGGCGGTCTTGCCGCGCGTAGCCGAAGTAGGGGATCACCGCGGTGATGCGGCGCGCGCTGGCGCGCTTCAACGCATCGACCATGATGAGCAGTTCCATGATGTTCTCGTTCGTCGGCTGGCAGGTGGACTGCACGACGAACACATCGCGGGCGCGAACGTTCTGCTGGATCTCTACCGTCACCTCGCCGTCGGAGAAGCGGCCCACCGCGGCCTTGCCGAGCTCGACGCCCAGGTGTGTGGCGATCTCCTGGGCGAGCGACGGGTTGGCGTTGCCGGTGAACAGCACGGTGTTGAACAGCACGTCGATCTCCGGGGGCGCAGCGAGGACGGGGGTCTTACGGATGGAAGATTTGGCAGGGGAGGAAGGACTCGAACCCTCGCATGTCGGAATCAAAATCCGATGCCTTAACCAACTTGGCGACTCCCCTACACCGGTTCACGCTCGCGCGTGCACCTCGAAACTCTGCTCTTCAGTCTCGCGCCCACTCCAACAAGGGATGAGCCCGCAGACTGCGGCACATCCGACCTTCCCACCCCGACGGCCATGCCGCCGGAAGTGTCGCCGTGGGGAGGTCGCCCGCGCCGGCCCTTGCAAACACCGCGCTGCCTGAGCCCGTCATGCGGCTGTTGCCGAAACGCTGCTCGAGCCAGCGGGCCACCTCGGCGACGGCGGGACATGCTTGGATGGCGGGAGGCTGCAAGTCGTTGCGGCCGTAGCCTTCTGCGATGTCTTTCACCGTCACTTCGGAGGCCGCGGCGTGGTCTCCAAGAGAGCCCGCAAGTATAACAGCATCCGTATCGCGAACCAACAGCGGGCTGTCGAAGATCGCGCGTGTCTCGATCGCCTCGGGTGCCTTGACGACAGCCAGCCAATGCGGCGGCAGCTCGATCGGCGTGAGCCGCTCGCCGATGCCTTCGACGAAGGCGTTGTGCCCGCCGAGGAAGAAGGGCACATCGGCGCCGAGCGTGACGCCCAGCGCCATCAGCCGCTCTCGCGGCCAGTCGAGTTCCCACAGCCGGTTCAATGCGAGCAAGGTACTGGCCGCATCCGAGCTGCCGCCGCCCATGCCGGCACCCCAGGGCACGCGCTTGGCGATCGAGATGTCGGCACCGAGCGCGCTGCCGCTGGCCGCCTGCAGCGCGCGGGCAGCGCGCAGGCACAGGTCATCGGCGGGCAGCGTGGCGCCCAGGTCGTGGCGCGCGATCCGGCCGTCGCTGCGCCGCTCGAAGTGCAGCGTGTCGGCCCAGTCGATCAGCACAAAGGGCGACTGCAGCAGGTGGTAGCCATCTGCGCGCCGGCCGACGACATGCAGGAACAGGTTCAGCTTGGCCGGCGCGGCGACCTCGTACAGCGCCTTCAAGCTCATGACGGCAGATCGATCTTCGCGCGCAAGGTCACCGCGGGCGCGGTGGCGCGCGACGCGACGACCCAGCCTTCGTCGTAGCGGGCCAGGTCGACGATCCAGCCGAGTTGCTCGAAGCCGCGCTGCGTGCCCAGGGCATGGCTCGCCGCCTGGTTCCACGGCCGGCCGCGCAGCCAGTCGAATAGCGCGCCCAAGGGGATGCGCTCGCCGAAGGTCGCCTCGGCCAGCGCCGTGAGATCGCCGTGGTGCGACTCGCCGCGGCTCGTGGTCAGGCGCGCTTCGCCGGGCTGCCACTGCGCGCGCGCCAGCGTGGTGCCCAGCGGCGTCGTCAGGCTCAGCTCGCCGCGCCGCGCATCGCCGCGCAAATCGAAGCTGGCGCTGAGCGAGCGCGACGGCTGCTTGGCCGTTGCATCGACCTTCACCGACAAGCGCCCCGAAAGCTGATCCTGCGGCGGCCGCACGCTCGCGCAAGCGGCGAGCAGCAGCGGAACCGCCAGCGCCGCCGTGCGGCGGCGCATTGGCCTGTGGATCACAGATCGACCTTCAGCCGCCCCAGCATCTCGCGCAGCACTTCGTTCTTGCCGTCGCGCTGGCGCGCATCGCGTAGCACGCGGCGGGCCTCGTCGCGCTGGCCGCTGACCCACAGCACTTCACCCAGGTGTGCGGCGATCTCGATGTCCGGTCGCGCGGCATAGGCCTGGCGCAGCAGGCGCACGGCCTCGTCGCGGTTGCCCAGGCGGTATTCGACCCAGCCGAGGCTGTCGGTGATGAAGGGCTCGCCCGGCGTGATCTGCAGCGCCTTCTGGATCAGCTGCTTCGCCTCCGGCAGGCGCAGGTTGCGATCGGCCAGCGAATAGCCGAGCGCGTTGTAGGCGTGCTGGTGGTCGGGCTTGATCTCGATCACGCGGCGCAGCAGCTTTTCCATCTCGTCGAGACGATCGAGCTTCTCGTCGACCATCGCCTGCTCGTACAGCAGCTCCACGTCCTCGGGGAAGCGCCCGTTCGCGCCGGCCAGCACGTCGGCCGCCTCGCGCCAGCGCTTGCCGTCGCGCAACAGCTGTGCCTCGGCCAGCAGCTTGGCGCGCGCATCCTCGGCATTGCGCTCCGGCACCGCCTGCACCAGCGCACGCGCCTCCTTGGCCTTGCCCTGGCGCATCAGCAGCGACGCGCGGCGGAACTGCACGTCGAGCGCGCGCTGCGGGTTGTCGATGCGCGCGAGCCAGCCTTCGGCGGCCTTCAAGTCGCCACGCTGCTCGGCGGCTTGGGCGAGCAGCAGCCAGGCTTGCGTCAAACCGTCGTCGCTCGCGGCTCCGAGGGTCGGCTCGTCCTCGTCGTCGTCGTCGCGCACGCGCGGCGCCGCAGCGGCCTGGGCCAGCTGCACGTAGCGCTGCAGCGCTTCCTCGGCCGGCTTGGGCTGCCGCAGCTCCAGGTGCAGCGCACCGAGGCTCAGCCACGGTGCCGGCCATTGCGGCTGCGCGCGCGTCACCGCGCCGAGCTGAACGATCGCGTCGCTGTAGCGCTGCGTGCCGGTCAGCACGCGCGCGTAGGCCAGGCGCAGCGCCGGCGTGGCCTCGGGCGTGGCCAGGTATTCGGTGACGATGCGCTCGGCGGTGGGCGTGCCGGGAAGCAGGTCCAGCGCGAGCAAGGCCGGGCCCATCGCATTGGGCTCCTCGCCGTGCGCACGTTCGGCCAGCGCCAGCGCGCGCGGTACGTCGCCGGCGGCCAGCCACCCGCGGCCCAACGCCACGCGACTGGCCGTGCGCGTTGCCGGCATTTCCTGGTACGGCTTCAGCACTTCCTCGAGCACGCCGACTGCGGCGCGCTTGTCGCCGGCGCGCTGGAAGTAGCGCGGCAGCGCCGAGATGATGCCGGCGCGCTCTTCCGGCGGCGCGATCGACAGCAGCGAGCCCAGCGGCTCGGCCACGTCGCCGAAGCGGTTCAGCGCGATCAGCAACTGCACCACGTGGCGGTGCGCGTCCATCGATTCGGGCAGCGCGGCGCGCCAGGCCTTCGCGGCGCCGAGCGCCTGCTCGCCGGCGTGGCCCTGCACGGCGATCTCCACGGCACGCTTGAACAGCTGCTCATCGTGCGCGCGCCGCGCCGCGTCGAGGATCACTTCGTAGGCTGTGCCCGCCTGGCCCTCACGCAACTCGATCTCGCCGACCAGCACCTGGTAGAACAGCGGCCCGTCGAGCTCGGAGTTGCTCGGGGCGGCCTGCGCCACGGTCGTCTCGGTGTCCGGTGGCGTCTGGCCGACGGCCGGTTGCAGGCCGAGGCACGCCAGCGCAAGCGCCGACAGCAGGAATGCGCCGCGCGTGCCGCGTCGTGTGGGGGATGTCATGAGAACTCCAATCCGGACCAATCGATTCTATAGAGCACCAACCGTAGGGATAATTCCAGAGCGATGCCCGAATTGCCCGAGGTAGAAGTCACACGCCGTAGCTTTGGCGAGCGCATTGCCGGTGCGCGCGTGACGGGATTGCGCCTGGGCCAACCGCTGCGCTGGCCGCTGGGCGTCGACGGCGACACGCTGCTCGGCCACACGGTGGGCCAAGCGCAGCGGCGCGGCAAGTACCTGTGGCTGCCGCTGAGCGACGGTGGCGCGCCGCGCGGCGGGCTGCTGATGCACCTGGGCATGTCGGGCTCGCTCGCCTTCAGCGACGCGCCGGCCGCTCCGGCCAAGCACGACCACTTCGATCTCGTCACCACGCGCGGCACGCTGCGCCTGACCGACCCGCGGCGCTTCGGCGCGGTGATCTGGTCGCCGGCGATGGACCAGGGCTTGGCCGGCAAGCTGCTGTCCGTGCTCGGCGCCGAACCCTTCGACGACAGCTTCACGCCCGAGGCAATGCATCGTGCGCTCAAGCGCCGGCGCGTGGCGATCAAGCTCGTGCTGCTGTCGGGTGACGTGGTCGTCGGCGCGGGCAACATCTACGCCTGCGAAGCCTTGTTCCTCGCCGGCATCGACCCGCGCACGCGCAGCGACCGCGTGAGCCTGGCGCGCTGCGCGAAGCTGCTCGATGCGCTGCGCGCGACGCTGGCTCAGGCACTGGCGCTCGGCGGCTCCACCTTGCGCGATTTCCGCGATGCGCACGGCATGAGCGGCGCCTTCCAGCATCAGGCGCGCGTGTACGACCGCGAGGGCCAGCCCTGCGGCGTGTGCGGCACCGCGATCCGCCGCGTCGTGCAGGCGCAGCGCTCGACCTATTTCTGTCCTCACTGCCAACGCCGCTAGTACAAAATTCGTCACGCTAGGCCTCCCGTGTTGCTGGTGTGTTGAATCCTTCATGCGACGTGCGCCTGGGCTGTCAGCAGTTGTTTCCAGGGCGCCGGCCCCGCGCAGGCCTTGCGCTACGATGCCCCGCATGCACGCCGTGGAGCCCACCGATCCTCATTCCGCGCTACTGCCGGCCTCCGTGCTGGCGGGGCGGCTCGATGTGCTGGGCACCTGGCGACAGACGATGGAGCAGCGGCTCGCCGAGCTCGCGCGCTTTCTGTCCGAGCACGAGCTGCTCGACGATGCGGCCTCCGACACGCTGGACGGCCTGCGCCGCCGCCTCGGGCAAGACCGCCTGGTGCTGGCCTTCGTGGCCGAGTTCTCGCGCGGCAAGTCCGAGCTGATCAACGCCATCTTCTTTTCCGACGCCGGGCGCCGCGTGCTGCCGGCGACTCCCGGGCGCACCACGATGTGCCCGGTGGAGCTGGCCTATGAATCGCACGAGCCCGCGCATCTGTCGCTGCTGCCGATCGACACGCGGCTCGAGACTCCGTCGCTGGCCGAGCTGCGCACGCAACCGCGGATGTGGAAGCGCGTGTTGCTCGACGTGACTTCGCCGGAGCAGCTCTCGAATGCGCTGCTCGAGGTGATGCGCACGAACTGGGTCAGCGTCGAGCGTGCGCGCGAGCTCGGGCTGTGGGACGACGAGCGCCCCGACGACAACCCGCCCAAGCGCAGCGACGGCCTGGTCGAGGTGCCGGCCTGGCGCCATGCGCTGATCAACTATCCGCATCCGCTGCTCAAGCGCGGGCTGGTGGTGATCGACACGCCGGGGCTCAATGCCATCGGCGCCGAACCCGAGCTGACGCTGAGCCTGCTGCCGAGCGCCCACGCGGTGGTGTTCGTGCTCGGCGCGGATACCGGCGTCACCAAGTCCGACCTCGGCCTGTGGCGCGACCACCTCGGCTCGCAGTCGATGGCGCGGTACGTGGTGCTCAACAAGATCGACACCTTGGCCGACCCGCTGATTGCGCCCGACGCCGTGCGCGCGCAGATCGATCACCAGCGCCGCCAGACCGCCGAGACGCTGCAGGTGCCGGCCGACCGCGTGTTCCCGTTGTCGGCCCGCGTGGCCTTGTCGGCGCGCGTGAAGGGCGACGCCGTCGGCCTGGCCAAGAGCCGCCTGCCCGAGCTGGAGGCGGCGCTGGCCGAGGAGCTGCTGCCGCATCGCCGCGAAGTGCTCGAGGCGATGGTGCACGACGGTGCCGATGCGCTGGAAGCGCAGATGGCCCGGCGCCTGGCCGACCGACGGCGCCAGATTGCCGAGCAGATGCTCGAGCTGCGCGGGCTGCGGGGAAAGAGCGGCAGCAAGGTCAAGCTGATGCTGCAGCGCGTGGAGCAGGAGACCGGCGAATTCGAGCAGTGCACCGCGCGGCTCGCAGCGCTGCGCGCGGTGCATGCGCGCATGCTCAAGGAGACGCTGGTGCCGCTGTCGAGCGAGCGTCTGCGTGACGAGGTGGCGCAGATGCAGACCGCGATCGACTCCACCTTGTTCAACCTGGGTGCCAAGAAGGCCTTCACCGGGCTGTGCGAGCGCCTGCGCGCCGCGCTGCGCGATACCCGTGCGCGCGGCGAGGAAGTGCACCAGATGCTCGGCGGCAGCTTCAAGCAGCTGAACTCCGACTTCGGCTTTGCGCTGACGCTGCTGCGCGCGCCGGATTTGAACCGCTACGTCGCCGACCTCGATCTCATCGAGCGCAGCTACGGCCAGTACCTCGGGCTGAAGCACGCGATCCGCCTGTCGGAGCCGCGCTTCATGGAGCAGTTCCAGCGCATGCTGCTGTCCAAGCTGCGCATGGTGTTCGAGAACGCAAGCAACGAGATCGAGCTGTGGAACCGGCAGGCGACGAGCCAGATCGACTCGCAGCTGCGCGAGCGCCGGCGCAGCTTCCGCCGCCGCCGCGAGGCGCTGGAGCGCATCCAGGCCGCGGCCAGCGAGCTGGAACAGCGCATCACCGAACTCGAAGTGGCCGACGGCCGCTGGCAGACCCTGCTCGGCCTGGTGGCCGACCGCGCGCGCAGCCTGCGCGAGCGCGTGCCCTTCGTCGACACCCAGGCCGCCACTGCCGACACCGCCTGGCCCGCGCAAGCGTGAGCGCCTTTGCTGATCGCGTTGTCGCGTGGCAGGCCACGCATGGTCGTCATGATCTGCCGTGGCAGCGCACGCGCGATCCGTATCGCGTGTGGCTGTCGGAGATCATGCTGCAGCAGACGCAGGTGGCGACGGTGCTCGACTACTACGCCCGCTTCCTGCAGCGCTTTCCCGACGTGCGCGCGCTCGCCGCGGCACCGCTCGACGACGTCCTGGCTGCGTGGAGCGGCCTCGGCTACTACAGCCGTGCGCGCAACCTGCATCGCAGCGCCGGCGTGGTGGTGCAGCACCATGGCGGCGAGTTTCCGCGCAGCGCTGCGGCGCTGGCCGAGCTGCCGGGCATCGGCACGTCTACAGCGGCGGCGATTGCCGCGTTCTGTTTCGGCGAGCGCGCCGCCATCCTCGACGGCAACGTCAAGCGCGTGCTGACGCGCTGGCTCGGCTTCGAACACGACCTGGCCTTCAGCGCACACGAGCGCGCGCTGTGGCGTGACGCCGAGGCGCTGCTGCCGCAACAAGGCATCGAGGCCTACACGCAGGGCCTGATGGATCTGGGCGCGACGCTGTGCCTGGCGCGCAACCCCGCATGCCTGCTGTGCCCGGTGCAGACTGACTGCGTCGCGCGGCGCCACGGCGAACCTGAAGCCTACCCGGTGAAGACACGCAAGCTCAAACGCAGCCAGCGCGAGAGCGTGTGGCTGTGGCTGCGCTGCGGTGATCGGTTGTGGCTGCAGCAGCGCCCGCCGCAAGGCGTGTGGGCGGGGCTGTGGAGCCTGCCGGAGTTCGCGAGCTTCGACGCGCTGGCCGACGCCACGCGCGGCTGGCCGGGCGAGGGCGAGGCGCTGCCGTCGTTCACGCATGTGCTGACGCACTTCGACTGGCGGCTGCATCCGCGGCGCTGGACCTTGCCGCGCGACCTGGCTCCAGCGCCGGCGCTGCCGCAAGACGGCCGCTGGTTCACGCACGAGCAGGCGCTCGCGCTCGGCCTGCCGGCGCCGCTGCGCAAGCTGCTCGTCGCGGCCTGATCCGTCGGCGGCCTCAATCCCCGTCGCGGCGCAGCAGCTTCTTCACCTTGCCGACCACCTGCGACAGCTCCAGCGGCTTCGTCCAGTAATCGTCGAAGCCGCTGGCCAGCGCGCGGCGCACGTTGGTCGGCATCGCATCGGCACTGACCGCGATGCAGGGGATGTCGCGTGTGCGCGGGTCCGCCTTCAGGCGCTTGAGCACCTGGGCGCCGGACATGTCGGGCAGGTTCATGTCGAGCAGGATGATGCGCGGCCGCTTGCGCACCGCGGCAGCCAGGCCCTCGGCGCCGCTTTGCGCCACGTCGAGCTGCCAGTCGGGCTGCGTGGAGAACAGCTGCTCCATCAGCACCACGTTGACCTCGTCGTCCTCGATGTAGAGCACGCCGTATTCGCGGCCTGAGTCCCAGCGCGACGGCATGTCCAGCGGCATCGTCTGCGTCTCGCGCTGGCGCACGCGCTTGCCCAACGGCAAGTGAACCTGGAAGCGCGAGCCCTTGCCGAGCTGCGACCACACGTCGAGCTTGCCGCCCATCGCCTGCACCAGCTTGCGCGTGATCACGAGGCCGAGGCCCGTGCCCTGGATGCCGGTCTTCGCGGCCGAGAGGCGATTGAAGGGCTCGAACAAGCGCCCGAGCTGCGAATCGCTCAAACCGGTGCCGGTGTCGTCCACGGTGATCACGCCGTCGTCGCCGGCGCGCAGGCGCACGCGCACGCGGCCGTTGTCGCGGTTGTATTTGATCGCGTTGGACAGCAGATTCGTGATCACCTGCTCCAGCGCATCGGGGTCGGCGCGCACCGACATGTCCCCCGCGCCGTCGGCCTCGACTTCGATCTCGATGCCCTTGTGCTGGGCGAGCACATCGACCGCGTTGACGCAGCGCTGCACGAGGCTGTGGACGTTGATCGACTTGCGGCGCAGCGCCGTCTTGCCGCGTTCGATGCGCGCGATCTGCAGCAGCTGGTCGATCAGGCCGAGCAATCGTTGGCCCGACTGCTGCAGCACCAGCAGCCGGTCGTGCTGCGCCGCGGACAGCGGGTCGGCGCTGTCGATCGTCATCAGCTCCGCGAAGCCGAGGATCGCGTTCAGCGGCGTGCGCAGCTCGTGGCTGACCTGCGACATGAACTCGCTCTTCGCCTGGTTCGCGCGCTCGGCGGCGATCTTCTGCCGCCGCATCTCCTCGAGCGAGCGCTCGCGCGTGATGTCGCGGCTGGCGCCGATCAGCGTGCGGCCGTCGGGCGCGGTGCAGAAGGAGAGCTCGACGATGCGTGCCTTCGCCGGCGCCGGTGCCGGCACGCGCACCGCGACGCTCTCGCGCTCGTCGGCCGGCACCTGCGAATGCAGCAGCGCATGCACGCGCAAGCGGTCTTCCGCGTCGATCAGCGAGAGCCAGCTATCGAGCGGCAGCGCATCGGCGGGTGCATCGGCCACGCCGAACTGCGCGGCGGCGGTGGCATCGAGGTGCACGGTTCCGCCCTCCGGATCGCACTTCAGCGTGCCCAGGCCCGCGGCATGCGCGACCACGCGCCAGTGCTCACGCAGGTCGTCCAGCCGCTGGTGCAGTTGCTTGTCGCCTTGCGTCTCGCGCGCGATCAGCGTGCACAGGCGAACGCGCGCCATCTCCGGGCCGGGCCGGATCTCGACGTCCACCCAGCGCTGCCCCGGCGGCACGCACACCAGGCGCGCCGGGCCGTGCCAGGGCGCACCATCGCGCAGCGACTGCTCCAGTGCTTCGGCGAGTTGGGTGGGGTGGCGGTCGGCGGCCCAGTTCAGCAGGCCAGGCAGCGAGGTCGTGCTGGCCGTGGCACACGGCGCCTCGTCGAGCCAGAGGAAGCCGCCGCGATGCAGCTCGCGCCACGCGCCACGCGCATCGCGCCCGAGCACTTGCACCACCGCGCAGGAGGCTTGCAGTTCGCGCAGAAGTGACCAGCCCGCCTCGCCGGCAATGTGCAGCGATGCAGCCCACTCCACGGAACCAACCTCACCCACTGACGCTTTCGCAACTTCTCGTAACTGGAAGTGTAGTGGGCGTTCACCCGGCTGGCATGCGTGACGCACGTCACACGCTTGACTGTCGTGGCTCGGCCACAGCCATGGCGCTCAGAGCTGCCAAAGCACGCCATTCCGTTCGAACATCGCCCAGAGAACTAGAACGAGATCACCTGCAGGATGTTGCTGTAGTCGTCGGTCCACAGCGGCCGGTGCCCCGTCTCGGGCAGCTCGACCACGGCCTCCTTGATGCCCGGCAGGTCGAGGATGCTGCGGTCCCTGGCCAGCAGGATCCAATCCGAAGACGCCTTGTCGGGGTCGGTATCGGACTCCAGCTCTTCGACGTAGGCGAGCTGCAGGCCCATCTCGGCGGCCAGCCGGCCGATCACGGGCCGCAGATCGAGGTAGCGGTTGCTGATGTGCAGCGCGATAACGCCTTGCGGCTTGATCGGAATCGAATCGCCCGTGAAGGCATCGATCACCAGCACGTCGAAGCGCTGCGGCGGCTCGGCCTGCAGCAGCAGCCGCCCGTCGCCGACTTGCACGTCGACGCTGGCTTGCGAGTCCGCGAGGAACGTGAAGTGGCGCTTGGCCGAATCGACGACGGCCGGATCGATCTCGTAGAAGCGATAGACATCGCCCGGCTTGCCATACGCGGCCAGCGTGCCCGCACCCAGCCCGACGAGGCCGACCTCCAGGCGGCGATCGTCGAGCGCCGTGAGCAGCCGGCCCACACCGGAAGTCTCGGTGTAGTAACTCGTCGGTTCGCGCCTTCGCTCGTCGGACAGGTACTGCTCGCCGTGCATGATGCTGCCGTGCATCAGCGTGCGCTCGATGCTGCCGTGCTCGCGCACGCGCAGCACGCCATAGAAGTTGCGGTTCATCGCCACCACCTCGCCGAGGCTTTGCTCGATGCGGTGCACGGCCGTCGCCGCGGTGCACAGCAGGACCAGCACGCCGGCGGCAGCGCGGTAGCGGTGCCGGCTCCCCGATCGCCACAGCAGGGCCGCGGCCAGCAGCACGAGGCCGATCTCGACCTCGAAGTACCCCGGCAGCAGCGCCGGCGCGCCGAGTGCAACGGCCGCACCGCCGAGCACGCCGCCCGCCGCGACGCACAGGTAGAAGTGCGTCAACCGGCTCGGGCTCGGCCGGCTCGCCGCCAGCTCGCCGTGGCAGTACATGCACACGATGAAGAGGCCCGCGAGGAACACACCGGCCTGCCAGCCGATGTCGTTGACGAAGCGCTCATCGACGAGGAGCCAGCACATCGCGAGCAGTGCCAGCAGGGTTGCCGCGAAGAATGGCCGCGGCGCGTACCAGCGATCCGCGTCGAAGCACAGCGCGAAGCTGAGCAGGTACAGCGCCAGCGGCAGCACCCACATCATCGGGATCGACGGGATGTTCTGCGTCAGGTGATTGGTGATCGCCACCAGCTCGTAGCTGGCGAGCGCGGCCAGGCCGATCCAGGCCAGCGTGCGTGCGCGACTCGGCGGCGGGTCGGCGATACCTTCGTCGGCGTGCCGCACGGGCGAGTCCTTGGTCGGCGCCCGGGCGACGCTGGCGAAGCACACGAGCGCGACGTAGGCGGCGTAGCCCGCGGACCAGACCTTGGCCTGCGTCGCCGTGCGCAGCCAGGGCTCGATCAGCCAGGGGTAGAGCACGAGCGCGGCCAGCGAGGCCAGGTTCGACACCGCAAAGAGGCGATACGGGTTGCGCCCGGCCGGCCCGCTGGCGATCCACGCCTGCAGCAAGGGGCTCGTGGTGGCCAGCAGCGTGAACGGCAAGCCGATCGTCGCGACCAGCAGTACGAGGATCTGCGCGCCGGGTGCGCCATTCGCCGGCCCGGG
>VBDL01000557.1 GCA_005884255.1 Betaproteobacteria bacterium
GGCCAAGGACACGACCGGCAAGTCGCAGACCATCCGCTTCAAGCAATGCATCATCGCTGCCGGCTCGGAGTCGGTGCGCCTGCCTTTCCTGCCGGACGACCCGCGCATCGTCGACTCCACCGGAGCGCTCGAGCTGCGCTCGCGCCCGAAGCGCATGCTCGTCATCGGCGGCGGCATCATCGGCCTGGAGATGGGCACCGTGTACTCCACGCTCGGCGCGCGCCTGGATGTGGTGGAAATGCTCGACGGCCTGATGCTCGGCGCCGACCGCGACCTGGTGAAGGTGTGGCAGAAGCTGAATGCGCCGCGCTTCGACAACATCATGCTGAAGACCAAGACCGTGGGCGCCGAGCGCACGAAGGACGGCATCCTCGTGATGTTCGAGGGCGAGGCCGCGCCGAAGGAGCCGCAGCTCTATGACCTCGTGCTGCAGGCCGTGGGCCGCAGCCCGAACGGCAAGCGCATCGGCGCCGACAAGGCCGGCGTCGCGGTCAGCGAGCGCGGTTTCATCCCGGTGGACATTCAGATGCGCACCAACGTGCCGCACATCTTCGCCATCGGCGACATCGTCGGCCAGCCGATGCTCGCGCACAAGGCGGTGCATGAGGCCCACGTGGCAGCCGAGGTCGCGTCAGGTGAGAAGGCGGCCTTCGATGCGCGCGTGATCCCGAGCGTGGCCTTCACCGACCCCGAGATCGCCTGGGTCGGCCTCACTGAGGACGAAGCCAAGGCCAAGGGCGTCAAGGTCAAGAAGGGCCTGTTCCCGTGGACGGCCTCGGGCCGCGCCATCGCCAACGGCCGCGACGAGGGCTATACCAAGCTGCTGTTCGACGCCGACACACGCCGCATCGTCGGCGGCGGCATCGTCGGCATGCATGCCGGCGACTTGATCAGCGAGGTGGCGCTGGCCATCGAGATGGGCGCCGACGAGGTGGATATCGGCAAGACCATCCACCCGCACCCGACCTTGGGCGAATCGATCGGCATGGCCGCCGAGATCGCGCACGGCACGTGCACCGACGTGCCGCCGCAACGCAAGCCAGCCTGAGCTACTTCTTGGGTGCCGGCGGCTGAGGCGTATTCGCCAGCAGCTGCTGAGCGCGTCTGTCGAGCTCGCTGCGCGGCGTGGTCACGAGGGCGGGCAGGTCTTCACCGGCGGCCCAGCCGGCGGCATCGTCGGCCACCGGCGTTTCGGCGCGCACGAGGCCGAGCTGCGTGGTCAGCTTCTGCATCGCGGCCAGCGTGCGCAGTTGCGCGACTTGCAGGTCGAAGTCGGCGTTGGCGTAGGCGCGCTTGGCGGTGTAGAGCTCGTTCTCCGCGTTCAGCAGGTCGAGCAGGCTGCGCTGGCCGATGTCGAACTGCTGGCGATAGGCATCGCGCGCCTTCTCGATCGAGAGCACGTTGCGGTCCAGCGCGGCCATCTGCTCGGCCAGCTTGCGCGTGTCGTTGAAAGCGATGCCGGCGGTCTGGCGCGTATCGCGGCAGGCGCGGTCGCGCAGGTCGGCGGCCTGGTTCAGCAGATCGGCCTGCTGGCGCACGCGCGCGATATCGGAGCCGCCGTTGAAGAGGTTCCAGGTGGCGACGATCTCGGCCGTGGTGTCGCGCGTCTGGTCCGTCACGATGTCAAAGTTGTGGCCGGCGCCGGCCCGCACGCGCGCTTCGATGCGCGGCTGGTAGGCGGCCTCGCGGTTGCGCACCAGGGAGCGCGCCGAGCGCAGATTCTCGATGCTCGCGCTGATGGCGGCGTTGTCGCGCAATGCGACGTTCATCGCCTCGCCGGCGCTGGGCGGCATCGCCGCGGCCAGCGAAGTGGAGCCACCCTTGCCCGCCGGCGGCAGCTCGCCCACCACGCGCAGGTAGCGTGCGGTGACGTCGTGCAGATTGGCGGTCTCGGTCGTCAGGTTCGACTCGGCCAGCGCCACGCGTGCGGCCGCCTGCTCGAGGTCCACGCCGCGGCCCACACCGGCCCTGAAGCGCGACTGGATCTGGTCGTGATAGAAGCGGTGCTGCACGTAGTTGTCTTCGGCCAGCTCGACGAGCCGGCGAAAGCGCAGCACGTCTTCATGCGCGCGAGTCGCGTCAAGCGCCGCCTGCTCGGTGGCGTCGACCAGATCGAACCAGCGCGCCAGCTTGTCGTGGCCCAGCTGCGCGACCTGGCTGCGCACGGCGAGGCCGTCCCACAGCAGCTGCGACACGGTCACGCCGACGCCGCTGTAGCTCGTGGTCGCCGACACGGAGCTGATCGTGTCGCGCGCCTTGCCGACACGGGCGTCGAGGTCGAGGTGCGGCAGCTGCGCGCCACGCGCCACGTCGATGGCGTTGACGGCCGCGCGCAGTGCGTTCAATCGTGAGGTGACGTCCGGGCTGGTGGCGATGGCCTTCTGCGCGGCGGCCTTCATCGCGTCGTCGGCCGTGGCCGATTGGGCGTGGGCGAAGGCACTGGCCAGCAGCAAAGCGAGGGGGGCAAGTCGGTGCGCAGGTCGGTGCATTGGGTTCGGTCGCATGGTCTAGTTCTTCCTGTCGGCGGCGCGAGTCTCAAGCGCTAAATCGAAACCGCCCACCCGCATTCGCGGGGGGACCGCCGAGTATTTCACGGGCGACCGCGCATGCATCGCTTTTTCACAACAGGGCTGTTGCTAGCGTGCAATGCGACTCAAGACGGGCGCTGCGCTGACGAAGAATTGAAGGCCCCGCCCACGCCCCCCTTCCGAGCTCCCCGCCTTGATCCGCCGTCTCGTCGCCCTTGCATCGCTGCTGCTCGCGCTGCTGCCGTCGCTGGCATGGGACGCCGACCGCATGACGCAGGCCGCGCAGCGTGTCGGGCCGCGGGCCGTGGCCTCGGTGCGCCTGCTGCAGCCGCTGCTCGCGCAGGCCGCCGCGATGGACGACGACGCCAAGCTGCAGGCGATCAACCAGTTCTTCAACCACCGCGTGACCTATGCGGAGGACATCGATGTGTGGGGCCAGATCGACTACTGGGCCAGCCCGCTCGAAATGCTCGGCCAGGCCCGCGGCGACTGCGAGGACTACGCCATTGCCAAGTACTTCAGCCTCGTGGCCGCCGGCATGCCGGTGGCCAAGCTGCGCATGGTCTACGTGCGCGCGCAGCTCGGCGGCGTGGGCGGCGCGGTGCAGGCGCACATGGTGCTCGCCTACTATGCGAGCCCGAACGCCGAGCCGCTGATCCTCGACAGCCTGATCACCGAGATCCGCCCGGCCTCGCGCCGCCCCGATCTGACGCCGGTGTTCAGCTTCAACAGCGAGGGGCTGTGGCAGGGCGTAGGCGCACAGACCGCCGGCGACCCGGTGGCTCGACTGTCGCGCTGGCGCGAAGTGCTCAACAAGGTCAAGGAGGAGGGATTCCTGTGATCCACTCTCGACTTCACTCGGAGAGACCATGTCTTTGATTCGCCAGATCCGGCTGCTGCTGCTGGGCGTGGTGCTGCTGGCCATTGCCGGCGGCGTCACGGTCAACCTGCTGTCGGCCCGCGATGCCTTGCAGACGCAGCTGCGGCTGAAGAACAGCGACAACGCGCAGTCGCTGGCGCTGGCGCTGTCGCAACAGCATGGCGAAGCGCAGCTGATGGAGCTGCTGATGGCTGCGCAGTTCGACACCGGCTTCTATCGCCGCGTGAAGCTGGTGCGGCCCGACGGCGCGGTTGCCTTCGAGCGCAGCGGGAGCAGCACGGGCTGGCGCGCACTGGGGCACCTCGAGGTGGTGAGCCACGTGTCCTATGCCTACGACGACCTGTGGCACGGCGGACTGCGCGCGGCGGGCTGGATGGCAGTGGTCGGGGTAGCGGCCGCGCTGCTGGCCGGCGTGGCGGTGCAACGCATCCGCCGCCCCTTGGACGCGACCGTCGAGCAGGCGCAAGCACTGGTCGACGGCCGCTACATCACCGTCGAGGAGCCGCGCATCCAGGAGCTGCAGCGCCTCGTCGCCGCGATGAACGGCATGGTGCAGCGCATGCGCAAGTTGTTCGAGGCGCAGACGGCGCAGGCCGAGGCGTTGCGCCGCCAGGCGCATGCCGATGCGCTGACGGGCGTGGCGCACCGCGCGCACTTCATGGAGCGCCTGCAGGCACTGCTGCGCCGCGAGGATGGCGCCGACGCCGGGCTGGTGCTGGTGCGCCTGTCCAAGCTCGCTGAGGTGAACCTGAGCCTCGGCCGCGAGACCACTGATCGCGCGCTGATCGCGTTGGCCAACACGCTGCAGGCCTACCCGGAGCATGCGCCGGACTGCTTCGTCGGACGGCTCAACGGTTCCGATTTCGCGCTCGCTCTGCCGGCCGCCGGCATGGCCGCCGAGACCGCCGAGTCGATCGCCGCGGCGCTGCGCTCGAGCCTGCCGACGTTGGGCCCGGCGCTGCAGGCGCATCTGGGCGCCGTGGAGCTGCCGCGCGACACCGGCATCGGTGCGCTGATGGCACAGGCCGACCTCGCGCTGGCGCGTGCCGAGAGCCGCGGCCCGTTCGCCGTGGAGGTGGCCAACGAGGCGCCGGCCAATGGCGCGGCGACCGGCGAGCGCGCGTGGCGCGCGCAGATCGTCGGCGCGATCTCCGACGGCCATCACGCGCGGCTGGTCGAGTTCCCGGTGGTCGAGCGCAAGGGGGCGCTGTCGCACCTGGAATGCCCGCTGCGCCTGCAGCTCGCCGCCGACGGCCCGTTCGAGCCTGCAGCGCGCTGGCTGCCGCTCGCCGCGCGCGCGCGGCTGACGGGCCAGGTCGACAGTCACGCAGTGAAGCTGGCGCTGGCGGCCATCTCGCGCGACGGCCGGCCGCGCGGCGTGAACATTGCCGCTGCGTCGCTGGCCGATGGAGCCTTTGCCGCGCACCTGCGCCACGTGCTGCACGATGCGCCGCGCCTGCAGCACAAGCTGTGGCTCGAGGTGGCCGAGAGCGCTGCCGTCGAGCAGTTCGAGCTGGTGCAGGAGTTCGGCCGCCTGGTGCGGCCGCTGGGCGTGCGCTTCGGGCTGGAGCATGCCGGCCAGCGCCTGTCGCAGATCGAGCGGCTGTTCGAGCTGGGGCTGGACTACGTGAAGCTCGATGCCGCGCTGTGCGCCGGCGTTGCAGCGAACGCGGTGGCGCGCGAGTTCGTGAGGACCACCACTGCGCTGCTGCATGCGCTGTCGGTGCAGGTGCAGGCTGAAGGCGTGATCGAGGACGACGATGCGCAGGCCTTGTGGGCCTGCGGCATCGACGCCATCACCGGCCCCTGGGCAAGGCTGGCAGGCTGAAGGATCAGCCGCCTGAGCTCGGATCGGTCAGCAGCTTGCCCCGCGTCAGCAGCTCATTGATGATCTGCATATCGCTGGCGCCGCC
>VBDL01000558.1 GCA_005884255.1 Betaproteobacteria bacterium
CCTCACGCCCGTGGCCGGGCTTGCGCTGGTGGGCCACCACCTGAAGCGGCTGTCGCCGGTTTTCAACCAGGTCGACCGCGCACTGCCGGTGCGAACGGGCGTGAAGACCAGCGACATCCTGCGCAGCTACGTCGGACTGCTCGTGCAAGGCAAGTCCGACTTCGACGCGATCGAGAACTTCCGCGGCGACACGTTCTTCAAGCAGTCGCTGGGCATCGAGCTGTTGCCCTCGAGCGTGACGCTGCGCCAGCGCCTGGATGCGCGCGCGGATGACCTGTTCGACTTCGTGCCGCCGCTGATCGAGGCCTTGCTGAGCAGCGCCCGGCCCGACTACGGCGTGCTGCCGTGCGGCTGGCTGCCGCTGGACGTCGATACCTTCTCGATGGACAACGGCGGCACCGCCAAGGAAGGCGTGGGCCGCACCTATGCCGGCGTGGATGGCTACTGCCCGCTGGCGGCGTACCTGGGCTCGCACGGGTTCTGCCTGGAGCTGGCGCTGCGACCGGGGGTCCAGCACTCGTCGCTGGAGACGCCCTTCAACTTCGAGCGCGTGATCCCGATGGCGCAGCGGCTGAGCGCCGCAGGCCCCAAGGCTCCCATCCTGCTGCGCGAGGACTCGGGCTTCGACTGCGCGGCACAGATGCAGGCCATCGAGTCGTACAACCGAGCCGGCTTGCCGCAGGTGGACTGGCTCATCAAGTGGAACCCGCGCAAGACCGACGTGGCCGAGCTGGCCGCGCAGCGCGATGCGGACCCGGCGGTGCAATGGGAGCACCCGCGCCGCGGCAAGCGCGTGACGATGTGGGAAGAGGCGGTGAGCATCGAAGGCATCCAGCGGCCGGTGCGCCGGGTGCTGCGCCTGATCGAGCGCACCATCGACGGCCGTGGGCAGCACCTGATCCAGCCCGAGTTCCAACTGGACGGCTGGACCACCAGCCTGAGCGCCGACACCTTCAGCGGCCAGGACATCATCGCCCTGTACGCCGACCACGGCACGCACGAGCAGTTCCACTCGGAGTTCAAGACCGACCTCGATCTGGAGCGGCTGCCCTCGGGCAAGTTCGACACCAACTACGTCGTGTGCGGCTTGGCCGCGCTGACGATGGACATCCTGCGCCTGATGGGTCAGGCCGGGCTGCACGGGCCGGATGCGCCGGTGCGCCACGAGGCCAAGCGCCGACGGCTGAAGACGGTGATGCAGGAGCTCGTCTACCGTGCCGGGCGACTCATCGAGCACGGGCGGCGCCTGATCCTCGGCTTGGGCGCCAACGATCGCGCCGCGAAGGCCTTTACGCGAGTGCACGGCGAGTTGTTCGCAGCCTGCGGATAGCGCGCCGCACGCGTCGCCGACGCCTGTTACTCCCCACGGATCCCGAAAACGCGCATCCAGCGCGGGTCGCGGCGTGGGCAACTTGGCCCGCCGCGCCGGCACCGACAGCATGACTGCGCGTCTTGCCATCGCGATTCGATCACCCGGCCGCTCGAATTGGCGCGTTGGCATCAAATTAGATGCGACGAGCCGCATTGAGACACCGAAAGTCGATCAGACCGGCATTGAGGCCACGGATTCAGGAGTATGACGCAAATTGGCGATCTGACCTTCCAGGCGACATAAGCGTCTTAAGCGCAGGCTCGGGAGCACCCGGCGCTCCCAAGCCCGGCTCGATCACCTTCAATTTCTATGCTTGTCTCCAGTCCTGCTTTACCGGCCAAGCATCCAACTATTTTTTCCTCCATACCGACGCCGAAGAATACGCCGCCACTGCGCTAATGAGAATTGACAGCAGCGGACCCGGTATCACAGCAGGTAGCAGTGGCTCCATTGTGACCTTCGCGCCTGCTGTTCCAGAGCCATCGACATATTTGTTCCTACTCTCAGGCTTGGGCGCTATGGGAGTCATTCGTCGTTGGCGCGGAGCGCCGCGGCCGAACTGACAACGAGCGATGGATGCGTGGGGTGTCAGGGCCCGCCAGTGTGCGGGCCCTGGTCTTTTGGGCACTGTCTGACCTATTCGGGTTCGATGCCGGCGGCCTTGATGACCTTGCCCCACTTCTGCGCCTCGGCGACTTGGAACTTCGCCAGTTCCTCCGGTGTGCTGGTCCACGCCTCGGCACCCGTGGATTCGAAGAAGGCTTTCGCTGCCGGCGCCTTGGTCGCGTTGACCAGCAGTTCGCGCAGGCGCGCCACCACCGGTGCCGGCGTGGCCGCGGGCACGTACGCGGCGAACCAGTAGCTCATGTCGTAGCCCTTGACGCCGGCTTCGTCGAGGGTCGGCACATCGGGCAACAGCGCCAGCCGCTTGCTCGTCGACACACCCAGCGCGCGCAGCTTCCCGCCCTTGATCTGCGGCACGCCGGTGGCGGTGTCGGTGATCATCATGTCGATCTGGCCGCCCAGCAGATCGGTGATCGCATTCGGGTTGCTCTTGTACGGCACGTGCAGGATCTCGGTGTGGCTGAGCTGCTTGAACAGCTCGCCCGCCACGCGGCTCGATGAGCTGCCGCTGCCGAAGCTCAGCTTACCTGGCTCCTTGCGCGCCTTGGCCAGCAGGTCGGCCACGCTCTTGTACGGCGCGCCGGCGCCGACCACCAG
>VBDL01000570.1 GCA_005884255.1 Betaproteobacteria bacterium
CAGCACATGGCTCTTGCCGTAGAAGGCGTGGACGTTGTCGAGCTTCAGCATGTCAAGCCTCCGCTGCCTGTGCGTCGGCCAAGACCGAGCCGAGGTAGGCCTCCTGCACGCGCGCATTCGCGCGCACCGCTTCCGGCGCGTCGAAGGCGATCACCTCGCCGTACACCAGCACGGCGATCTTGTCGGCCAGGCCGAAGACGACCCCCATGTCGTGCTCCACCGTGAGCAGCGTCTTGTTCACCGTGACCTCGCGGATCAGCTGCACGAAGCGCTTGGTCTCGCTCTTGCTCATGCCGGCGGTCGGCTCGTCGAGCAGCACAACATCTGCGCCGCCGGCGATGGTGATGCCGATCTCCAGCGCGCGCTGCTCGGCGTAGGTGAGGTTCATCGCCAGCGTCTCGCGCTTTTTGTCGAGGTGGATCATCTCCAGTACTTCCTCGGCGCGGTCGTTCGCATCGTCGAGGTCGGCGAGGAACTTCCAGAACGAGTAGCGGTAGCCCATGCTCCACAGCACCGCGCAGCGGATGTTCTCGAACACCGACAGGCGCACGAACAGGTTCGACACCTGGAAGCTGCGCGCCAGCCCGCGGCGGTTGATCTCGTAGGGGCGCAAGCCGTGGATGCGCTCGCCGCCGAGCAGGATCTCGCCGCTGGTGGGCGCGAAGCGGCCGCTGATGAGGTTGAACAGCGTGGACTTGCCGGCGCCGTTGGGGCCGATGATGGCCACCCGCTCGCCGGGCGCCACCGCGAGGTTGGCACCGCGGATGATCTCGGTCTTGCCGAAGCTCTTGCGCAGGTCTTTCAGCTCCAGGGCGTATGTCATGCCTCTTGCTCCCCAGCGCTTAGCGCCACCCGCGATGCATGAACCCGCCGCGGCCAAGCGGACACCGCGGATCCGGCTTTGCCGGTCCGCTGGTGTCGCCCCCTCGAGGGGGCGGCCGAAGGCCGTAGGGGGTGGTTCACATCAGCTCCCGGCGCTTGATCTCGTGCTCGATCTCTTCCTGGATCACGCTCCACTGCGCGCGGAAGTGGCGGCGTGCCACCTCGAACATCGCAATGCCGGTGACGAGCACGAAGGCAGCGCCGAACCAGGAGTCGACGCCCTGCGCATCGAGGGTCACGCCGAAGAACTGGAGCTTGGGCCCAAGCGCCGCATTGATCTGCAGGTGGTAGACCATCTCGATCATCGCCGCCGCGCCGGTGAGCATCACCAGCGCGGTGCCGCCGAGCGCGAGGTACCCCGTGAAGATGCGACCGAGCTTGCCGAAGGCCGCCACGCGCACGTTCATCATGATCAGGCTCGCCACGCCGCCCGGTGCATACATCACCATGAAGAGGAAGATGAGCCCGAGGTAGAGCAGCCAGGCCTTGGTGAGCTCGGACAGCAGCACCGTGGCGAGCACCATCAGCACCGCGCCGATGATGGGCCCAAAGAAGAAGGTGGCGCCGCCGAGGAAGGTGAACAGCAGGTAGCCGCCGGAGCGCGCCGCGCCCACCACTTCGGCGGTGACGATCTCGAAATTGAGCGCACCGAGCCCGCCTGCGATGCCGGCGAAGAAGCCGGAAATCATGAAGGCGAGGTAGCGCACATGCTGCGTGCTGTAGCCCACGAACTCCACGCGCTCCGGGTTGTCGCGCACCGCGTTGAGCATGCGGCCCAGCGGCGTGCGCGTCAGCGCGAACATCGCTGCCGTCGACAGGAAGCAGTAGATCGCGATCAGGTAGTAGAGCTGGATCTGCGGGCCGAAGCTGATGCCCATCACCGGCTTGGCCGTAACGCGGTTGCCGGAGATGCCGCCCTCGCCGCCGAAGAACTCCGGCAGCATCAGCGACATCGACCACACCAGCTCGCCGATGCCCAACGTGATCATCGCGAACGGCGTGCCGGACTTCTTGGTGGTGACGTAGCCGAGCAGCGCGGCGAAGAGCAGACCCGCCAGCCCACCGGCCAGCGGCACCAGGCTCACCGGCAGCGCCAGTTTGCCGGCCGACACCAGGTTCAGCGTGTGAATCGCGATGAACGCGCCGAGGCCGCTGTACACCGCATGGCCGAAGCTGAGCATGCCGCCCTGGCCGAGCAGCAGGTTGTAGGCCAGGCACACGATGATCGCGATGCCGATCTGCGACAGCATCGTGTGGCCGAGGCTGGAGGTCCACAGCAGCGGCGCCACCGCGAGCACGGTCGCGAACAGCGTCCAGATCGCGAAGCGGCCGACGTTGTACGGCTTGAAATGGACGTTGGGGCGTTGGGCAGCGACGAGCATGGCGTCAATCCTCGCGGGTGCCGAGCAGGCCCTTGGGCCGCACGATCAGCATGAGCACGAGCAACAGATAGGGCAGGATCGGTGCGACCTGCGCGAGCGTGAGCTTGAGGAAGGGATAGGCCGGGTTGTCCGGCCCGATGGCCATGCCGTGCTTGGCGGCTAGCGTGACGAAGGAGGCATCGACCGTCAGCGGCAAGGTCTGCAGCAAGCCGATCAGCAGCGAGCCGATGAAAGCTCCGACCAGCGAGCCCATGCCGCCCACCACCACGACGACGAAGATGATCGAGCCCACCGTGGCCGCCATCGACGGCTCGGTGATGAAGG
>VBDL01000568.1 GCA_005884255.1 Betaproteobacteria bacterium
TGTTCGCGCGCCCCGAATACGTGTTCAAGGACGGCACGCTCGTCGCGCGCGCCGGGCGCATCGTCGCCACGCCAGTAGGCGGCACGCACTTCGTCGAGCCCGAGTACGACGCATCCATCGAGACCACGCTCAAGCGCTACGCCGACCGCCACGCGAGCGTCAACCCGCGCCATGCGGCCATCGGGCGCGACGAGCTGTGCCGCTGCTGCGGCGGCGGCCGGCTGCTGCCCGCGGCGTGCTTCGCGGCCGCCAGCGTTTGAGGACGGCCATGCAGATCAACGGCGTGACCATCGACGACAGCTTTGCGGAGGCCTTCCCGATGAAGGCGACGCGGCTCGTGATCACCGCGCACACGCCGACCTGGGCGCGCCACGCCGCGGTGGCGGCCACGGGCTTCGCGACCTCGGTGATCGCCTGCGGTTGCGAGGCCGGCATCGAGCGCGAGCTCAGGGCCGACGAGACGCCCGATGGGCGGCCGGGCGTCGCGGTGCTGCTGTTCTCCATGTCGGGCAAGGAGCTCGCCAAGCAGGTCGAGCGGCGCGTGGGCCAATGCGTGCTGACCTGCCCGACCACCGCGGTGTACGCCGGGCTGAGCGATGGAGAGCCGATCGCGCTCGGCAAGAACCTGCGCTTCTTCGGCGACGGCTGGCAGATCGCCAAGATGATCGGCGGCGTGCGCTACTGGCGCGTGCCGGTGATGGACGGCGAGTTCGTCGCGCAGGAGACCACCGCCGTCACCAAGGGCGTGGGCGGCGGCAACCTGCTGCTGCTGGCGCACGATACCGATGCCGCGCTGGCCGGGGCCGAAGCCGCCGTGGCCGCGATGCGCGCCGTGCCGAACATCATCCTGCCCTTCCCCGGCGGCGTGGTGCGCTCGGGCTCCAAGGTCGGCAGCAAGTACGCCGCGCTGCCCGCCTCGACCAACGATGCCTTCTGCCCGGCCCTGCTCGGGCTGGCCGCGCGCAGCGAGTTGAGCGAGGAGATCCGCTGCGTGCTGGAGATCGTGATCGACGGGTTGACCGAAGGCGACGTCGCCGCCGCAATGCGTGCCGGCATGCACGCCATCACCGCCGCAGGCAGCGCGGCCGGCGTGCAGCGCATCTCGGCCGGCAACTACGGCGGCAAGCTCGGCCCCTTCCACTTCCATCTGCGGCGTCTGCTCGGCAGTGAGGTTGCCTCGTGAGCTGGACTCTGCGCTTGAAGATCGCCCCGCCACTGCGCCTGGACCTACGCGCCATCGTGCCCGCCGCGCTCGCTGCTGCCCGCTCCAGCGCCGAGGCGGCACAACTGCCCGTGGCGCACGGCAACGACACGCTGGCGCTCGCCGAAGTCTTTGCCATCGAGCGCATCGACGATGACCAAGACACGCTCATGTTCGACGGCGACTGCGCGCGCTGCGATCGCATCGGCTGGCAGCTCGCCAGCGGGCGCATCGAGGTACGCGGCAACGTAGGCGACTACGTCGGCGCAGGCATGGCGGGCGGCGAGATTCGCGTGCTCGGGAAGGCCGGCGTGCTGGCGGGCTGCGAGATGCAAGGCGGCGTGCTCGACGTGGCGGGCGACGTGGGGGACTTCGCCGCCGGCGCCCTGCCCGGCAGCATGGACGGCATGCGCGGCGGCACGCTGATCGTGCGCGCGTCAGCCGGTGAACGGCTGGGCGACCGCATGCGGCGCGGCAGCGTGCTCGTGTTCGGCGACGTGGGCGCCTTCGCCGGCTCACGCATGGTGGCGGGCACCCTCGCCGTGGGCGGGCGGCTCGGTGAGCACTGCGCCTTCGGCATGCGCCGCGGCAGCATCGTCTGCGCGGGAGCGGCTCCCGCGGTCGCGCCAACCTTCGTGCGCACGCACCACGATTGCGGCGCGTTCTGGCAGCTGCTGGCGCGTGATCTCGCGCGCTTCGGCGGACCTTTCGCCGGGCTGCCCGCGCGTCGCATCGAACGCCTGGCCGGCGACCTGGCCGTCGGCGGCAAGGGCGAGCTGCTGCTGGCGACTTGAATCACTTTCATTTCTTAGCACCGCAACGACGACATGAGCACGAACTATCTTTTCCACGCCGGCGAGGCCACGGTTTTCGCGGCCGAGGGCCAGTACACCGACGCGATGCCCGA
>VBDL01000569.1:0-491 GCA_005884255.1 Betaproteobacteria bacterium
TAGGTTTGCAGCACATGCTCGAGCAGATCGAGATAGGCCGCCTCCGCCCAATGAATGTCGTCGACGAATGCGACCACGGGCCCGTTCGCAGCGAAGAGCTCGAGAAACTTGCGTGCCGCCCAGTTGATCTCAGGCAGGGGAAACGCCGCCGCGCTCAGGCCGGCGGCACTGGCCAGGCGATCTGCGACTTCACGGTCACGCACGGCCTCGAGCAGTTTCGCTTGGGCTGCCTCGGGCGAATCCGCGTCGCGGATGCCGGCCGCCTCGCGCACCATCATCAGCAGCGGCCAGAACGTGATGCCGTCGCCGTAAGGCAGGCAGCGGCCGGAAAGCACTCGCGAGCCGGCCGCGATGCGCTCGATCACCTCGCGCACCAGGCGCGACTTGCCCACGCCGGCGTCACCGATCACCGTCACCATGCGGGCCGTTCGATCATCGGCCACTTCGCGAAAGATGCTGGCCATCGTCGACAGCTCTTCGTCGCGACCCAC
>VBDL01000569.1:508-4816 GCA_005884255.1 Betaproteobacteria bacterium
GGCCGGCACCCGCTGCGCCTTGCCCTTGAGCTCCAGCGGCTCGACCGGCTCGACCTCGACCGCGTCGCGCACCAGCCGATAGGTCACCTCGCCGAGGTAGATCTCGTTCTCCGGCGCGGCCTGCTCGAGGCGTGCGGCCACGTTGACGGCGTCTCCGGTGGCCAGCTTCTGGTCGGCGCCCGGGTCATCGTTAGCCACCACCTCGCCGGTGTTGACGCCCGTGCGGTTGCTCAGCGCAATGCCGTAGTGCGCCATCAGACCCTCGTTGACAGCGCCCAGTGCCGCGCGCATGCCGACGACGGCGCGCACCGCGCGCAAGGCATCGTCCTCGTGGGCGCGCGGCAGGCCAAAGACGGCCATGATGGCGTCGCCGATGTACTTCTCGATCTTGCCCCCATGGCGCGAGATCTCGGCCGCCATGGCCTTGAAGTAGCGCTCCTTGACCTCGTGCAGCGCCTCGGCATCCAGATGCTCGCCGAGCGCCGTCGAGCCTTTGAGGTCGCAGAAGATGATGGTGACGGTCTTGCGGACCTCGTGCGCGGGCAGCACCGCACTCGCAGCGACCAGTGGCATGCCGCAGTACCCGCAGAGCCTGAATTTCGGCGGGTTCTCTTCCCCGCAGCTGGGGCACTTGACCATGGACGCAGTCTACGACCGCGATGCGCCTGCGTGCTGCCGCGACTTACTGGACAATCCACAACATGATCGACGTCCGCATTGGTGAAGGTTGGGACATCCATGCCCTGGCCGCAGGCCGGCCGCTCGTGCTCGGTGGTGTGACCATTGCGCACACTCACGGCCTGCTCGGCCACTCCGATGCCGATGCCTTGCTGCATGCGATCACCGACGCGCTGCTCGGCGGCGCCGGCCTCGGCGACATCGGCCGCCATTTCCCCGACACCGACGCGCAATTCAGCGCCGCGTGCGCGATGCCGGCTTCGATGTGATCAACGTCGACTCGACCATCGTCGCGCAGGCGCCGAAGATGGCGCCGCACATTCCGGCGATGCGCGAGCGCATTGCCGCCGCACTCGGCATCGACGTGGGGCGCGTCAACGTGAAGGCGAAGACGGCCGAAAAGATGGGGCCGGTGGGAGAAGGGCGCGCGATCGAGGCGCGCGCCGTGTGCCTGCTGCAGAAGCAGCGTTAGGGCGCCTTGAGCAGCCGGATGTGCGCCACCAACCCGCCGTCCGGCGCGTTGGCGATCTCGAACATGCCGCCCATGCGCTGCACCGCCTTCTCGACGATCGCCAGCCCCAAGCCCGCGCCGGTGGCAGCGGTGCGAGCCGCATCACCGCGGAAGAAGGGCGTGGTCAGCTGGCTCAGTTTTTCCGGGGCCACGCCGGGGCCGTTGTCGCGCACGCTCAGGATCACCCAGGGCCCGGTGCGCGCATAGGTGACCAGCACATTGGCCACGCCGGTGTTCGTCGTGCGCCCGTAGCGCCGCGCGTTCTCGAACAGGTTGGCGAGCACGCGGCCGAGCTCGGTCTCGTCGGCCATCACCTTGGTGTCGATGGCCACGCGCGAGCCGATGCGAATCTGCGTCGGGTCGCGGAAGGTGTTGGCCTCGCGGTCGACCAGGCTGCTCAAGTGCACCGGCACCAGCTTCACCTCACCGGGCCGAGCGTAGTCCATGAACTTGTCGATGATCGCGTCGAGCTGGTCGATGTCCAGCGCCATGTTGCGCTTGGCCTCGTCGTCCTGCACGCTCATCTCGGCTTCGAGGCGCAGGCGCGCCAGCGGCGTGCGCAGGTCGTGCGAGATGCCGGCGAGCATCACCGCGCGGTCTTCCTCCACCTTGGCCAGCTCGCGCGCCATGCGGTTGAAGCCCATGTTGACCTCGCGGATCTCGCTGGTCAGCGTGGTCTCGTCCAGGCGCGAATCGAACTCGCCTTCACGGATGCGGCTGGCGGCGAACGACAGCTCCTTCAGCGGCTGGTTGATCAGCCGCGCGATGGCCGCCGAGCCGAGCAGCGTGGCCAGCAGCGCGATGCCGACCCAGACGAACCAGGTGCCGCTGGTCAGCGGACGCACGCGCGTGGCGTCGGCCTGCAGCCAGTAGGGGTCCTTCTCGATGGAGAAGCCCACCCACAGACCGGGTTCGCCGTTGACCACGTCTGCCACGACGGTGTCGGGCCCGAGGCGCGAGCGCAGCTCCTGGCCGATGCGGCGCGAGAAGCGATCGGTCTCGAAAGGCTGCCACTTGTCGCCCGGCTCGCGTGGCAGCAGGCGCACGCCTTCCTGCTCGCTCATCGTCTTCACGACGGTGACGCGGTTGATCGGGTCGGCATAGCGCAGCGCCGCGCGCGACAGGTTCACCAGGCTCGCGATCTGCTGCGCCGACTGCACGGCACGTGGCTCGAACTCCAGCGCGCGCAGCGTCTGCACCCAGGCGAAGATGCCGCCACCGAGCAGCAGCGCGAGCAGGAAGAAGGTGCGCCAGAACAGGCTGAGCGCGAGCGGCGAGCGGGGCATGAGTCCTTTCAGCGGACGCGACGGCGCCGATTGTCGCCGCGACACCCTCGGACTCGTCGAACGCGCAACAGTGCTCATGCGCTATGGTGCATTGGATCAAGCGGACACCGCGGATCCGGCTCTGCCGGTCCGCCGGTGGCGCCCCCTTGAGGGGGAGCGCCGCAGGCGCTTCGGGGGTGGGTCATCAAGACGTGCCATCCGGCACGAAGACGTAGCCCACGCCCCAGACCGTCTGGATGTAGCGGGGCTGGGAAGGATCCGGCTCGATCATCTTGCGCAAGCGCGAGATCTGCACGTCGAGGCTGCGGTCGAAGGGCTCGAACTCGCGGCCACGCGCCAGTTGCGCGAGTTTGTCGCGCGACAGCGGTTGCCGCGGGTGGCGCACCAGCGCCTTGAGCATCGAGAACTCGCCCGTGGTCAGAGCGATCTGCTCGCCTTCCTTCGTCAGGCGCCGCAACGCCAGGTCGAACTCGAACGGGCCGAAGGTCACCGTCATTGGCTCCTTCGCCGGGGCACCCGGGGCTTCCATCGTCGGGCGGCGGCGCAGCACGGCATGGATGCGCGCCAGCAGCTCACGCGGGTTGAAAGGCTTGGGCAGGTAATCGTCGGCACCGACCTCCAGGCCGACGATGCGGTCGACGTCCTCGACCTTGGCGGTGAGCATGATGATCGGCGTCACGTCATTGGCGGCGCGCAGGCGACGGCAGATCGACAGGCCGTCTTCACCGGGCAGCATCAGGTCGAGCACGATCAGGTCCACCGTCTCGCGGGTGAGCACCCGGTTCAGTGCCTTGGCGTCCTCGGCCAGCAGCACTTCGAAGCCTTCCTGAGTGAGGTAGCGGCGCAGCAGGTCGCGGATGCGGGCGTCGTCATCGACGACCACGACGCGGTCGGCACGGGGAGTGGATGGGGCATTCATGCGTAGCTCCTCATTTGTAACAGAGGCGATTTTGCTCAGGTTTCCCCGGCGTTTTGGCCATCCTGACCCTCTGTTACAAATATTGCGCCCCTCAACCGGGCCGGTCAACCGGGGAAGGATGTGCGACGCTTTCCACACATCGTCATCGAAAGGAATCCATGAAAGACACCCCCCGGCTGCCGTCGGCGGCGCTTGCCGGCTTGCTGCTCGCGGCCGTGCCCGCCGCCCGCGCCGACACGCCGCCGCCCCCGCAAGGCGTGCTCAACCTGAACGCCAGCGCCAGCGTCGAAGTGCCCAAGGACATGCTCGCCACCCGCGAAGGGCCCGATGCCGCCACGGTGCAAACAGCGCTGAAGCAGGCGCTGGACGCGGCGCTGACCGAAGCGCGCAAGGTCGCCAAGCCGGGCCAGGTCGACGTGCGCGCCGGCGGCTTCTCGATCTTTCCGCGCTATTCGAACAAGGGCGGCATCACGAACTGGCAGGGCAACACGGAGCTCGTCGTCGAAGGGCGCGACATGGGCACCATCGCCCAGCTCACCGGGCGTATCCAGACGATGAGCATCGCACGCGTGGCCTACGCGCTGTCGCGCGAGGCGCGTGAGAAGGTGGAGGCCGAGGTCAGCGCGCTGGCCGTCGCACGCTATCGCGCGCAGGCGGCCGAGATGGCCAGGGCCTTCGGCTACGGCGGCTACACGATCCGCGAAGTCAACGTGACGCTCAAGGAGCCGCCCGGCGGCCCGGTGCCGATGATGCGCGCCAGCCGCATGTCCGCGGCGGCAGACGACTCGCTGCCGGTCGAGCCGGGCAAGGGCACCGTGACCGCAACAGTGGGCGGCACGGTGCAGATGACGAAGTAATTACTGGGCCACCCACCCGCCGTCGACGTTCCACGCGACGCCGCGCACGTTATCGCC
>VBDL01000569.1:4829-7904 GCA_005884255.1 Betaproteobacteria bacterium
TGAACTGCAGCGATGGCTGCTTCTCGGCCAGCAGATCGCGCTTGGCCACGTCCTGCGACAGGCCTTCCTTCGCGGCGCGGGCATCGATCTGCTTCTGCACCAACGGCGTCAGCACCCAGCCGGGGCAGATCGCATTGACGGTGACGCCGGTGGTCGCTGTCTCCAGCGCCGCCGCCTTGGTGAAGCCGATCACGCCGTGCTTGGACGCCACATAGGCCGACTTGCCGGCCGAGGCCACCAGGCCATGTGTCGACGCCACGTTGATGATGCGACCCCAGTTCTTTTCCTTCATGCCCGGCAGCGCAAGGCGTGTGGCATGGAAGGCCGAGCTCAGGTTGATCGCGATGATCGCGTCCGACTTCTCGACCGGGAAGTCCTCGACATTGGCCACGTGCTGGATGCCGGCGTTGTTCACCAGCACGTCGACGCCGCCCAACTCGGCCTGCGCATAGGCCATCATCGCCTCGATCTCGGCGGGCTTGCTCATGTCGGCGCCGTGGTAGCCGACTCTGACGCCGAGCGCCGAGACTTCCTTCTTCGCCGCGTCGACCTCGCCGAAGCCGTTGAGCACCACGTTGGCGCCTTGTTGCGCAAGCTTCAGCGCAATGCCGAGACCGATGCCACTGGTGGAACCGGTGACGAGAGCGGTTTTTCCTTTGAGCATGAGAACACCTCCGAGGTCCCTGAACCACCTGCAGTGCCTGGACTCTCGCGGCCTGCATCGCATGGCGTACTGGGAGTGGGGCGACGCGGCGAACCCGCGTGTGCTCGTGTGCGGGCATGGCCTGAGCCGCCAGGGCCGCGACTTCGACACCTTCGCGCAGGCGATGACCGATCACTATCGCATCGTCTGCCCCGACGTGGTGGGACGCGGCCAGTCCGACTGGCTGATCGACCCGATGGGCTACACGATTCCCCACTACGTTGCCGACATGGTGACCTTGCTCGCGCGCCTGCGGGCCGAGACCCTGCACTGGGTCGGCACCTCCATGGGGGGGCTGATCGGCCTTGGGCTTGCGGCGCTGCGCGAGTCGCCGCTGCGCAAGCTGGTGCTCAACGACGTCGGCCCGACGATCCAGGCCGACGCGCTGGCGCGCATCGGCACCTACCTCGGCGCGCCGATGCACTGGTCCACGCTCGACGAGGCGGCCGACTACCTGTGGAGCATCTCGCAAAGCTTCGGGCCGCACACACGCGAGCAGTGGCTCGCGCTGACGCGGCCGCAGCTCAAGCCCGACGGCGACGGCTTCAAGCCGCACTACGACCCCGCCATCGCGGTGCCGTTTCGCGGCATCACGCCCGAGATCGCCGCAGGGGCCGAAGCCCTGGCGTGGGCCGCCTACGACAGCCTGCATTGCCCGACGCTGCTCGTGCGCGGTGCCGACTCCGACCTGCTCAGCCACGCCACCGCCCAGGCGATGACGCAGCGCGGCCCGAAGGCACGGTTGGTGGAGTTCACCGGCGTCGGCCATGCGCCGATGCTCACCGCACCGGACCAGATCACCGCCGTGCGCCAATTCCTGCTGGAGCCATGAAGACCAGCGTGATCGAACGTCTGCCGGCCGCTGCGCCCATCGTGCGCATCGCCGACGACATGCCCGCGGCCGAAGAGAACCAGGTCGCCCGTGCGCGCGCCTTCGCCGAGCCGCTTCTCGGCGGCCAGCCGATGGACACCGGCGAGGATGCGCTGAAGCATGCCGACGGCGTGGCCGAGGTCCTGCAGCACATCGGCGCCGCGCCGTCGCTGCGCGCCGCGGCCTACCTCGTCTACGCCGGCGACTACCTCAACAAGCCCGAGGAGGTGGTGGCCAAGGCCTTCGGCGAGTCGTACGCGAGCCTGGTCACGCACACGCGCAAGCTGGTGCAGATGCAGCGCACCGCGCGCGAGGCGCAGGAGGCGCGGCTCGACGACGAAGAGCGCGCCGAGCAGACCGAGCGCGTGCGCAAGATGCTGCTCGCCTTCTCGCGCGACCTGCGCGTGGTGCTGTTGCGCCTGGCGTCGCGGCTGCAGACGCTGCGCTTCTTCGCTGCGGCCAAGCAGCCTTGTCCGGCCTCGCTGGCGCGCGAGTCGATGCAGGTCTTTGCGCCACTGGCCAGCCGGCTCGGCATCTGGCAGATCAAGTGGGAGCTGGAGGACCTGGCGTTCCGCTTCCTGCAGCCGCAGGACTACCACCGCGTCGCGCGCATGCTCGACGAGAAGCGCGTCGAGCGCGAGCATCGCGTGGAGGCCACGCGCGCGCGGCTGGAGCGCGAGTTGCACGAGCTCGGCGTTGCCGCGCAGGTGCATGGCCGACCCAAGCACCTCTACAGCATCTGGAAGAAGATGCAAGGCAAGGAGCTGAGCTTCGAGCACGTCTACGACGTGCGCGCGCTGCGCGTGATCGTCGACGACGTGCCCGCCTGCTATGCGGTGCTCAGCCACGTGCACGAGCGCTATCGGCCCGTGGCCGGCGAGTTCGACGACTACATCGCGCGGCCCAAGCCCAATGGCTACCAGTCGCTGCACACCGTGGTGCTCGACGATGCGGGCCGGCCGGTGGAGGTGCAGATCCGCACGCGCCAGATGCACGAGCATGCCGAACACGGGGTGGCCGCGCACTG
Source organism: Betaproteobacteria bacterium (assembly GCA_005884255.1). Lineage (GTDB taxonomy): Bacteria > Pseudomonadota > Gammaproteobacteria > Burkholderiales > Burkholderiaceae_C > VBDL01. The sequence continues at coordinate 7,431 of VBDL01000569.1, forward strand.
GGCCTACAAGGAAGCGGGCACGCGCGGCTATGCCGGCGTGTCTGCGGCCGGCGAGTTCGAGGAGCAGATCGCGCAAGCGCGCAAGGCGGTGCTGCGCCAGCTGCTCGCGTGGGAGCGCGACTTCGCCGATCAGGAAGCCGCGCACGGCACTGCCTTCGACGACCGCATCTACGTGTTCACGCCGCAGGCGGCCATCGTCGAGCTGAGCGCCGGTGCCACGCCGGTGGACTTCGCCTATGCCGTGCACACCGACCTCGGCCACCGCTGCCGCGGCGCGCGCGTCGACGGTGTCATGGTGCCCTTGAACACCGCGCTGCACAGTGGGCAGACCGTCGAGGTGATCGCGCTGAAGGAAGGCGGCCCGTCGCTGGACTGGCTCAACCCCGAGCTCGGCTACCTCGGCAGCGCGCGCTCGCGGACCAAGGTGCGCGCCTGGTTCAACGCGCAACAGCAGCGAGAGACCATCGCGAAGGG
>VBDL01000559.1 GCA_005884255.1 Betaproteobacteria bacterium
CATGCAGGAGCACCTGCTGCCCTACGCGCTCGGTGGCGGCGCGGTGCGTGCGGTGATCGCCTTCGGGCGCGACCTCACCGAGCTGAAGCGGCACGAGCTCGAGCTCGCGGAGAAGCTGGCGGCGCTGCAGGCCAGCGAAGCGCTGAAGTCGGCCATCGTCGACCACGCACTGGTGGCTTTGATCTCCGCTGATGCGCAGGGGCACATCGTCGAGTTCAATCCATCGGCCGAGGCGATGTTCGGGCAGCGGCGGGCCGAGGTGGTCGGGCGGCCGGTCAGCGAGATCCTGCTGCCGGAACGCTTTCGCGGCCTGCACGACCAGGGCTTGCAGCGGCTGGCCGCGGGCGAGCCGCCGCGCGTGCTCGGCAAGCGCATGGAGGAGTTGCAGGCGCTGCGCGCCGACGGCAGCGAGTTCCCCATCGAGATGGTGCTGTGGCGCAGCGATGTCGAGGGCCACGTGTTCTACACCGCATCGATCGTCGACCTCACCGAGAAGCGCAACGCCGCGCAGGAGATAGAGCGCCAGCGCGAGGCCTTGCGCCAGAGCGAGAAGCTCAGCGCGATGGGCAGCCTGCTCGCCGGCGTGGCGCATGAGCTGAACAATCCGCTGGCCATCGTGATGGGCCGCGCGACGTTGCTCGAAAGCAAGTGCGCCGATGGCGCGCTGCGTGCCGATGCGCACCGCATCCGCGCGGCGGCCGAGCGCTGCGGGCGCATCGTGCGCACCTTCCTCGACATGGCGCGGCAGAAACCCGTGCACCGGCGCAACGTGCGCATCAACGACATGGTGCGCGGTGCCGTCGACTTGCTGCAGTACAACCTGCGCACCGCCGGCGTCGACGTCGAGCTGCGATTGGCTGAAGGCCTGCCCGAGGCGCTGGCCGATGCCGACCAGCTCGGCCAGGTGGTGCTGAATCTGCTCGTCAATGCGCAGCAGGCGCTGTCGGACACGCCGCGGCCGCGCCGCGTGCTCATCGAGACCGGGCTGGAGCCGCTGCGCGAGACGCGAGCGCCGCGCGTGTGGCTGCGGGTGGCCGACAACGGGCCGGGCGTCAGCGACGAGCATCGGCCGCACATCTTCTCGTCCTTCTTCACCACCAAATCCGCCGGCGTCGGCACCGGGCTCGGGCTGTCGGTGTCGCGCTCGGTGGTGCGCGAGCATGGCGGCGACCTGTGGCTGGAGCCGCGCAGCCCGCTGGGCGGCGCATCGTTTCGCATGAGCGTGCCACTCAGCCCATCGCCGCCGGTGCCCGAGCCGGCACCGCTGCCCGACGAGGCCGACGGCCCGGTGCTGCGCGTGCTGGTGGTCGACGACGAGGGCGAGCTGGCCAGCCTGATGCGCGAGATCCTCGAGGCGGCGCAGTTCGACGTGGCCACCGCCGAATCCGGCGCGGTGGCGCTGGAGCTGCTGGCCGAGGCGCGCTTCGATGCCATCGTCAGCGACCTGCGCATGCCCGACATGGACGGCGCGGCGCTGTGGCGCGAGGTGCGCGAGCGCCATCCGGCGCTGGCGCGGCGCATGGTGTTCGTCACCGGCGACACCTTGTCGCCGGCGGCGGCCGAGTTCCTGCGCGAGACCGGTTGCGCGACGCTGGAAAAGCCGTTCCCGCCGCAGGATCTCGTCGCCCGCGTGCGCGCGCTGCTGCCCGCCGCGTGAGCGAGGGGCCGCTGTGCCGCACCAAGCAGACACCGCGGATCCGGCTTCGCCGGTCCGCTGGTGTCGCCCCTTTGAGGGGGCGGCCGAAGGCCGTAGGGGGTGGGCCTTACTTAACCCAGGTGTTGAGCTGGATGATCGGCAGCAGCACCGCCAGCACGATCAGCATCACCAGCGCGCCCATCACGACGATCAGCAGCGGCTCCAGGATGG
>VBDL01000560.1 GCA_005884255.1 Betaproteobacteria bacterium
TGTACTCGGGCAGGTAGCGCCCCGCCTGGCGCATCAGCCACACGGGCGTGTGGTCGGTCGGCTGGCGCAGGCAGGCGCGCAGGAAGGTGTCGTTGACGAGGGGCGCGAAAGGCATCCCCGGATTATGTCTACGGCCGGTGCTGCGCACCTTAACTTCGCTGCGCGAAGTTAGCCTACGACGCAATCTACGATTGTGGCCGGCGCACCTATGATCGCTGTCCGATGAAACCGTTGATCCTGATCGTCGAGGACGAGCCCGGCATCGCCGACACCTTGCAGTACGCGTTGCGCACCGATGGCTTCGAGCCGCGCTGGTGCGCCACCGGCGAGGCGGCGCTGCAGGCCGCGGCGGCGCAGGTACCCGCGCTGGTGATCCTCGACGTCGGCCTGCCCGACATCAACGGCTTCGAGCTGTTCAAGCGGCTGCGCGAGCGGGTGGATGTGCCGGTGCTGTTCCTCACCGCGCGCGGCGACGAGATAGACCGCGTCGTCGGCCTCGAGCTCGGCGCCGACGACTACGTGGCCAAGCCCTTCTCGCCGCGCGAGCTGGTGGCGCGTGTGCGCACCGTGCTGCGGCGCACGGCGCGGGGCGCGTCAGCGAACCACACGCCAGCGCCGGCCGCAGCGTTCGAAATCGACGAAGGCCGCCGCACGATCCGTTTCTATGGCCGCGCGCTGGAGCTGTCGCGCTACGAGTACGGGTTGCTGAAGACCTTGATCCGCCGGCCCGGCCACGTGTTCTCGCGCGACACCTTGCTCGAGCAGGTGTGGGACGACCCCGGCGAAAGCCTCGACCGCACGGTCGATGCGCACGTGAAGACCTTGCGCGCCAAGCTCAAGGCAATCGCACCGGCGCTGGAGCCGATCCGCACGCACCGCGGCGCCGGCTATGCGCTGGCCGAAGACCTGCCGGCTTCGCAGCCTTGACGAAGAGAAACCGCATCTTCGTCGGCATCCTGCTCGCGTACGCGATCGGCGTTGCGCTGCTGATGTGGCGGCTGCTCGGCGACATCGACCCGCGCTATCGCGAGTCGGCCGAGGAGTCGCTGGTGGAGACGGCGCACCTGATGGCCAGCCTTGTCGAGCAGCAGTCGCCCGATGGCGCCATCGACCCCGCGCTGCTCAAGCCCGTGTTCCGCGCGCTCTACGCGCGGCCGGTGAAGGCCGACATCTTCGGCTTCAAGAAGACGCGCATCGAGCTGCGCGTGACCGTGGTCGATCGCAGCGGCCGCGTGCTGTTCGATTCTCAAGGGCGCCACGAGGGCGAGGACTTCTCGCAGTGGCGTGACGTGCGCCTCGCGCTCGCCGGCGAGTACGGCTCGCGCACCACGCCCGATGTGGCCGGCGAGCCGAGCACCTCGGTGATGTACGTGGCCGCGCCGATCCGCGTGCGCAACGAGATCGTCGGCGCGGTCAGCGCGGCCAAGCCGGTGCAGAGCTTCGGCCAGTTCGTCGAGGCGGCGCGGCGCAAGACGCTGCTGGTGGGCCTCACCTCGGTGGTCGCGGTGATCCTGCTCGCGGTGATCCTGTCGGCGTGGCTGGTGCGCCCGTTCGGCGTCGTCGCCGACTATGTGCGCTATGTGCGGCGACAGCGCAGCTTCAGCCTGCCGCGGCTGTCGCGCCGCGCTTTCCGCGCGGTGAGCGCCGCCTACGACGAGATGCGCGATGCGCTGGCCGGGCGCAACTACGTGGCCGACTATGTGCAGACCTTGACGCACGAGCTGAAGAGCCCGCTGTCGGCGATCCGCGGCGCCGCGGAGCTGCTGCACGAGCCGTCGATGCCGGAGGCCGACCGCCGGCGCTTCGTCGGCAACATCGAGCGCGAGACGCAACGCATCCAGGAGCTCGTCGATCGCATGATGGAGCTCGCCGCGCTGGAGCAGCGGCAGAGTCTCGACAAACCCGTACCGGTGTCGCTGAAGCCGCTGCTCGAAGAGCTCGTGGCGAGCGCCGAAGCGGCCGGTGCGCCGCGGCGCATCGTCGTCACGCTCGATGCGCCGGCCGATGCGCAGGTCGACGGCGACGCCTTCCTGCTGCGTCGCGCGATCGGGAACCTGCTCGACAACGCGCTCGATTTCTCGCCGTCCGGCGCGCGCGTGACGCTGTCGCTGGTGCCACGCGGGCGCTGCGTCGACGTGACCGTGCGCGACCACGGCCCCGGCATTCCGGACTATGCCGACGACAAGGTGTTCGAGAAGTTCTACTCGCTGGCGCGCCCGCATTCGCAGCGCAAGAGCACCGGGCTCGGCCTCGCCTTCGTCAAGGAGATCGCCGAACTGCACGACGGGCGTGCCAGCCTGCGCAATGCCGAAGGCGGCGGCGCGCTGGCCACGCTGAGCCTGCCGCGTGCGGCTCATTGAGGCTGCACGCCGAAGCCCCAGGCCATGAGAGTGAAAGTGACGAACGCGAGCGCTGTCGAGCTCAGGATGATGC
>VBDL01000561.1 GCA_005884255.1 Betaproteobacteria bacterium
TGCTCGCCACCAGCATCAACACGATGACGCAGCGCCTCTCGGACACCATCGCGCACCTGGAGTCGGTGTTCGAGCAGGCGCAGCGCGCGCGCGACGCGGCCGAGGTGGCCAACCGCGCGAAGAGCAGCTTTCTCGCCAACATGAGCCACGAGCTGCGCACGCCGCTGAATGCGGTGCTCGGCTACGCGCAGATCCTGCAGCGCGAGAGCGGGCTCAGCGAGCACCAGCGCAACGGGCTGGAGACCATCCGCCGCGGCGGCGAGCACCTGCTCGCGCTGATCAACGGCGTGCTCGACCTCGCGCGCATCGAGGCCGGCAAGGTGGAGCTGTTCACCGAGGCGATCGAGCTGCCGGCGCTCTTGCAGATGGTCAACGGCATCATCCGCGTCAACGCCGAGCAGAAGGGCCTGCTCTATGTGTGCGAGGCCGCGCCGGGGCTGCCCGCGGTGCGCGCCGACGGCAAGCGGCTGGAACAGGTGCTGCTGAACCTGCTGGGCAACGCGGTGAAGTTCACCGACGCGGGCCAGGTCACTCTGCGCATGCAGCACCATGCGGCGCCCGACCCGGCGCACGTGCGCGTGAACTTTTCGGTGATGGACACCGGCATCGGCATCGCGCCGCAGCATCTGGCCACCCTCTTCCGCCCCTTCGAGCAGGCGAGCGACGTGCAGCGCCGCTATGGCGGCACCGGCCTCGGGCTGGCGATCAGCCAGCAGCTCGTCGGCCTGATGGGTGGCCACATCGAGGTGCAGAGCACACCCGGCCGCGGCAGCGTGTTCAGCTTCGAGCTCGAGCTGCCGCTGGCGGCGCTGAGCGCGCCACTGGCCGGGCCGAGCGTGCCGCACCAGCACATCACCGGCTACGCCGGCGAACGCCGCAGCATCCTCGTCGTCGACGACGTGGCCGCCAACCGCAGCGCGCTGGTCGACTTTCTCGCCCCGCTCGGCTTCGAGCTGTACCAGGCCGACAACGGTGAGGCCGGCTTGCAGCGAGCGCAGGCGCTGCGGCCCGACCTCGTGCTGATGGACAACGTGATGCCGGTGATGGACGGACTGGAGGCCACGCGCCGCATGCGCGAGCTGCCGGCGCTGCGCGAGGTGCCGGTCATCGCCATCTCGGCCAGCGCGACGCTGGCCGACCAGCAGAACAGCCTCGCCGTCGGCGCCACCGCCTTCCTCTCCAAGCCGATCGACTTCGATGCGCTGCTGGCCGAGATCGGCGGCTTGCTGCACCTGCACTGGACGCCAGGCAGCGGCGCCGGCGAGACCGGTGAGGCACCCGACGCCGACCTGCCGCTTCCCGATGCCGAGGCGCTGGCCGAGCTGAAGGAGCTGGCGCGCATCGGCAACATGCGCAGCATCCGCGACTACGCCGACCGCCTGGCGGCTCAGGATCCGCGCTACGAGGCCCTCGCGCAGCGCCTGCGCGAGCTCGCCGACGGCTTCCAGTCGCGCGCGCTGGTCGAGCTGGCATCGCGGCTACCGCAGGTGCGCTCGGACAAGGAGCTGACATGACTGCCGACAGACCGCTCAAGCCCATCGAGATCCTGATGGTCGAGGACAACCCCGGCGACGTGCGGCTCACGCGCGAGGCGCTGAAGAGCGGCAAGGTGCGCAACCAGCTGCATGTCGTGAGCGACGGCGTGGCCGCGCTCGATTTCGTCTACCACCGCCCGCCCTACGAAGACAAACCGCGCCCCGACCTCATCCTGCTGGACCTGAACCTGCCGAAGAAGGACGGCCGCGAGGTGCTGGCGACCTTGAAGTCCGACCCCGTTCTGAAGGTGATCCCGGTGGTCGTGCTGACCACCTCGCAGGCCGAGGAGGACGTGCTGCGGGCGTACCATCTGAACGCCAACAGCTTCGTCACCAAGCCGGTGGACCTGCATCAGTTCAACCGCATCGTGCAGAGCATCGAGGAGTTCTGGCTCACCGTCGTCACCTTGCCGCCATGAAGAATTCAGTGCCAACGTGTCTTCGCAGGGCCGCCGCGCCGGGCCGCCCCAAGCAAGGCCCGACCCTCTTGGAGGGTCGCTCGCCGTACGCGGCGAGCGGGGTGTTGTCATGAATCCGACCAAGGTCTTGTTGATCGAGGACAACCCCGCCGACGCGCGCTTGATCGGCGAGATGCTGCGCGAGGCCGAGGCCAAGGGCCTGGCCTTCGAGCTGGTGTGGGCCGACAGCCTCGCCGCCGGCGCGCAGCGCCTGCACGAGGGCGGCATCGACGTGATCCTGCTCGACCTCGGCCTGCCCGAGAGTAGCGGCCTCGACACGCTGCAGCGCCTGCTCGAGCACGAGCCGCGAGCGCCGACGCTGGTCGTGCTCAGCGGCATCACCGACGAGGACGTTGCGCTGCAGGCGCTGCAGTCCGGCGCCGAGGACTATCTCGTCAAGGGCCAGGTCGACAGCGCGCTGCTGGTGCGCTCGATCCGCTACGCCATCGGGCGCTCGCAGGCGGAAGCTGCGCTGGTCGCGGCCAAGGAGAAGGCCGAGGTGGCCAGCCGCGCGAAGAGCGCCTTTCTCGCGCACATGAGCCATGACCTGCGCACGCCGCTGAACGGCATTCTCGGCTTCGCGCAGATCCTGCAGCGCGACGAGGCGTTGTCGCCGGCGCAGGTGCGCGCCGTCGACGCAATCCGGCGCAGCGGCGAGCACCTGCTG
>VBDL01000562.1 GCA_005884255.1 Betaproteobacteria bacterium
CGCCCGAGCGCGCGATGTTGGCCGCAAGCTGCTGCAGCTTCGGCGCCGAACCGTCGAAGCCGTCGGGGATCACCGGACCGCCTTCCAGGCCCTCCTCCGTGACGCCGACCCAGCGCGTCGTGGGCGTCCACAGAGATTTCATGCGCGCGCGGTCGATGCCGGGCAGCAGGAACACCTCGTCCGACAGGCGGCGCAGCGTGTCCAGGTAGCGGGCGTCGTAAATGGTCCCCTGCGGCCTCGCCACGGCGATGCGCACCGCGTTGCCCAGGCCGCTCAATTCGCCCTGATACGCGAGGAAGTTGCGGATGTACGGGTGGCCGGCGGGAATCGTCTTCTCGAAGCTCGCCTCGAGGCGCAGCCGCGTGGCCTGCCAGCCCAGCAGCGCGGTGACGACCGCGCACAGCAGCACGACGATCCAGCGGTGATTGAAGAGTGCGCGCTCGACGAGAGAGCCGGAGCGGGGGTCGAAGTTTGCGAAGCGGCTCACTGTCGAGCCTCCTTCGCGCGCGCGGCGACCGGCATCACGCCCGCCCCGCCCAGCGTGAGCAGCGCGCCGTCACGCAGTGGCAGCAGCGCCGCTGGCATCGGCAGCGCTTGTGGGTTGACGGGCACCAGCGCGTCGCCCTGCAGGCGCAGCACCACGCCAGCCTGGCTGGCCAGCAGCAGGCTGCCGTCGGCGTCACCGGCCATGGCCGTGATCGTCGCGGGCACCGGCGAGGCCAGCTGCGACCAGTTCGCGCCGCCGTCCGCGGAGCGCCAGACGTTGCCGCGCAGCCCGGCCAGTACCAGGCCGCCATCAGCCTTGATCTCGCCGGCGAACCAACTCCCCTTGTATGGCGAAGCGAGCGCGCGGAAGGTCTGGCCTGCATCGTCGGAACGGACGAGCAGCCCCTGCTCGCCGGCCAGCAGCAGCGCGTCGCCTGCGCGGCGCGCCACGTACCAGTGCAGCGCCTTCGGATTGGGCAGGCGCTCCATCCACGGCTTCCAGCCCTGCCCTGCGTCGGCGGTGTAGAAGGCCAGCCCATAGGCGCCGACCGCCAGCATGCGCTTCGCATCCCACAGCAGCACATCGAGGAAGGGCTTGTCGGGCCCATCCATCGCGAGGCGTTCCGCCTCCTTCTGCGCTTCGGGCGTCTTCGCGGCCGCCTTCGCGAGCTGCGCGACGCGTCGGCCATCGAGCCGCAGCGTCCAGGTCGCCCCGCTGTCCACGGTCGTCAGCACCGTGCCACCGTGTCCGACGGCCACGCCGTGCTGCGCATCGGCGAAGCGCACCATGGTCAGCGTGACGCTCACCGGGCACGGCGCCTGCTGCCAGGTGGCGCCGCGGTCGTCGCTGAGGGCGACGATGCCACGTTCGCCCACCGCGACGATGCGCTCGCCGGCCTGCGCGGCGGCCAGCAGCACGGCGCGCTGCGGCGCCCTCACCATGAGGGCGGGGCGCTGCAGCGCGTCGCCCACGGGCGTGGCGGCTGCAGCATGGTGGGCCGCTGCGAGCGCTGCGGCCAGGAGGATCAACGAGCGCATCACCGACCCCGCTTCAGCGGACCCCCTCGCCGGCCATCGCATCCGGCGTGAAGAAGCCGTCCGCCCGGCGCGGCACGATCCTGTAGTGCTGCGCACGTTCATTGACCACGCCGCTCGCGTACCAGGCACCCGAGAGCAGATCGTTGAAGCCCCACTGCTGCTGCGGCGTGGTGGCCGGCAGGTCGGGCATCACGACGGGATGCGCCCACAGCGTCTTCCACAGCTGGCCGTTGGCATCCCATCGGTCGCCGAGCACGGCGACCCAGGTGTCCTCGTCGATGTAGTAGCGCCCCTTGGGCGCCTGGTGGCGCTGGCCGGGCTTCAGCGTGGACTCGATCACCCACACGCGGTGCAGCTCCCAGCGCACGTGGTCAGGGTTCAGGTGGTTGGCCATCAGCACATCGCTGTCCTTCGTCGGTGTGTGCAGGCGGTTGCTGTTGTAGGGGATCAGCATCTCCTGCTTGCCGACGATCTTCCAGTCGAAGCGGTCGGTACGGCCGGAGAGCACGTCCACCTCGTCGAAGCTGGCCACGCCGCTGGTGGCCGGCGTGGGCGTGTCGCAGCAGGCGTTGGGCAGCTTGCGCACTCGGCGCTGGCCCGTCAGATAGACCCACACCTGCGTCTTGTCCTGGTCCAGGTTCTGGCGGCCGGTGATCGCTTCGCCCGCGCGCACCGGCGGCCCGCTGTTGACGAGGCGGATCAGCCAGTAGTCGCCATTGAACTTGTCGTCCTGGCCCTGGGCGTAGTACGGCATCTGGAAGTCGCCGACGCCTTCGACGGAGAGCACGCGCTGGCCCGTGGCCGTGCCGAGGTAGCCGCGAAAGTCGGCTGCCCAAGCCTCGCCGCGCCAGTGCAGTTCGTTGTTGGCGACGATCTCCTTGCCGCTCTTCGGGACGGGAAACGGGATGCCACCGAAGGCGCCCTTGACCACTTCGCCGTCGAGCCTGGCGCTGGTCGCGTTCTTGAAGGTGTTGTCGTAGACCCATTGCGGCGCGGCCGCGGTGCGGTGGGTCTTGTAGACGTCGACGCGGAAGGTCTTGGGGTACTTCTTCAGCAGCGCCTGCGTGCCGTCGGTGAGCCTGGACGCGTATTGCGCCATGTTCTCCGCCGTGATCGTGTACAGCGGCTTCTCGCTTGCGAACGGATCGCCGCGACGGCCGCCGTTCTTGAAGCCCGAAATCGCTGTCGTGTAGCCCCCCGTCCAGGCCGGGATGCTGCCGTCGGCATTGCCGGCCTTCTCCGGAGCTGACCGTAGCGCCGGCAGAGGCCGCGAGCAGCCCAAGACAGGCCAGGGCGAAGAGGTGTCGTTTCATCGCGGTGTCTCCGGAATTCAGAACGTGCGGCGCAGCGACAGCGCCAGGTTGTTGCGATCGGCGAGCGGGTTGCCCGTCGCGTAGATGGCCGAGCCGCCGGTCAGCAGAGGTGCGTATTCGACGAACGGCGTGGCCTTGCCGATGTAGTGCGTGTAGGTCAGCGCGAACTGCCACAGGCCGAGGTAGGCGCCTTCGAGGCCGAGCGTGGCGCTACCGCTGCCGCGGGCATCCCACGGCGTGATCGACGAGCGGCCGTCGAGCACGTAGCGCAGTCCGATCGGCACGCTGAGATCCAATCCGGGCGCCACCTGGCGATACG
>VBDL01000563.1 GCA_005884255.1 Betaproteobacteria bacterium
CGCATCGCTATACCCGCAAGCCTCGGCGACGCCGGGGATGCCGTGCAGCGTCACCTCCAGCAGCATCTTCGCGCGCTCGATGCGCAGCGTGTGCAGGTAGTCCAGCGGCGTCATGCCGGTGACCTGCCGGAAGTGCCGCAGCAAGGTGCGCTCGCTCACGGCCGCGGCCGCCGCCACCGGCGCCAGCCGATACGGCCGGTCGACGTTCGCCTGCAGCCACTGCATCGCGCGGTAGACCGGGCTGTCGGAGGTCTTCGGCAGCCACTGCTGCGCCACCAGCGTCGGCGTGAGCTGCTGGCGCTGCGGCTGGTGCAGCACGATCTGCGCGCAGGCCTGCGCCAGGTCGGCATCGTGCAGGTGGCCGAGCACGCGCAGCATGAACTCGCTCACCAGCGCCGGCGCCACGCAGGTGAACACGCGGCCGGCGAGCGCGAACGGCTCGTCGGTGGCGAAATCGCAGCGCTTGTAGCGGCGCGCGAGCCAGCTTTGAAAGGCCCACGGTGCGGCGATGCGGTGGCCGGCGAGCAGGCCGAGCTCGGCGGGGAATACGAGGCCGGTGGTGCACGCGGCGATCCAGCCGCCCTCGGCCGCATGGCGCTCGATCAGCCGCAACGCGGTCGACGAGCGCGCGACGATCTCGCCGAGCTGCGGTGCGTTGTCGGCCCACAGCCCCGGGATGACGAGCAGGCTGTGCGCCGCGGGCGTTCTCGATGCTCGCGTCTTCACGGCCGGCGCGAACGGCGTGGGCAGCGAACGGCCCGAAGCGCCGACCAACTGCCAGCGAATCGGCGGCGCGCTGCCCGGCTGCTGCAGCTGCGCGATGCGTGCGGCGGTGCGCAGCACATCGAGCGCCGCGAACAGCGTGCCGGGCATCGCTTCGGGCAGCCACAGCAGGCGCACACGCAAGGGCGGCAAGGTCGGGCGGGTGGAAGGCATGTGGCGAAATCGGCAAGTCGAATGGCGATATTGGCATGCGGCGCCGGCGCCTGCCGCCACTAGACTTTTCGCATCCTCCACTGCTCATCGTGACCATGACGCTTCATCGCCTTGCCCTCCTACCCGCATTGATGGCCGTGGCCTTCGCCTCGCAGGCCGCGCCCGACGCCAAGCTGCTCGCCGCCGGCCAGGCTGCGCAGCCCGCGGTGATCGACACGCTGAAGGAGATGGTCACGATCGAATCCGGCAGCGCCAATGCCGAGGGCCTGGCGAAGATGGCCGACTACACCGAGAAGCGCTTGCATGCGTTGGGTGCGAAGACAGAGCGCATCAAGGCCACGCGCGGCCCCGGCACGCTCGTCAAGGGCAGCTTCGCCGGCAGCGGCCGCGCACGCATCCTGCTGATCGCGCACATGGACACCGTGTACCCGGCGAACACGCTGGCCACGCAGCCGATCAAGCTCGATGGCAACAAGCTCTACGGCCCCGGCATCGCCGACGACAAGGGCGGCATCGCGGTGATCCTGCATTCGCTGAAGATCCTCGGCGATGCGGGCTGGCGCGACTACGCGCGCCTGACGGTGCTCTTCAATCCGGACGAGGAGGTCGGCTCCGTCGGCTCCGGCGAGCTGATCGCCACGCTGGCCGACGAGCACGACGTGGTGCTGTCGTTCGAGCCGACGGCATCGAAAGCGGTGGCCAAGAGTGAGGCGCTGCTGCTCGGCGCCAGCGGCACGGCCACCGCGACGATGGAGGTCAAGGGCCGCGCCGCGCACGCCGGCGCCGCACCGGAGCTCGGCCGCAATGCGCTGACCGAGCTGTCGCACCAGCTCTTGCAGACGCGCGATGTCGCGAAGGGCATCCCGGGCACGCAACTGAACTGGACCGTGGCCAAAGCCGGCGAGGTGCGCAACCAGATTCCCGAGCGCGCGCAGGCCACCGGCGACGTGCGCGTCACGGTGAGCGGCGGCGCGGAGAAGCTGCAGACCGCGCTGCAGGACAAGGTCAACGCCAACCGCCTGGTGCCAGACACGCAGACCACCGTGACGATGGACATCGGCCGCCCGCCCTTCGTCGCCGGCGACCCGGCGCGCGCGCTGGCCAGGCACGCACAAGGCATCTACGCCGAGCTCGACGGCCGCCCGCTGGAACTGGTGGGCGGCACCGGCGGCGCCACCGACGCAGGCTTCGCCGGCCGCTCGGGCAAGGCCGTGGTGCTGGAAAGCTTCGGCCTCGCCGGCTTCGGCTACCACGCGAGGGACGAGTACATCGAGATCGACTCGATCGTGCCTCGCCTGTACCTGACCACGCGGCTCTTGATGGACATCGGCGCGGGCAGGACGGTCGGGCTGTCGCAATAGTTTGTAGGGTGGGCTTCAGCCCACCGTATGCGTGGCGCTACCGCTCGGTGGGCTGAAGCCCACCCTACGAAGATCCTTGCTCGCCGGGGCGTACGGTCACGTACAGCGGTTTGGCGCTGCCGTTGCTGCGCAGGACCTTCAGCACGCAGTCGCGCTGCACGCGCGTCGCGTCCAGTGTCTGGTGCAGGCG
>VBDL01000571.1 GCA_005884255.1 Betaproteobacteria bacterium
CGTGATCACTTCCTTCGCCGACGAGATCTCGCCGCCGAGCTGGTGCGTTTCCAGCGAGCGGTACAGCTGCTCGGGCCCGACCGTGCTCGCGCCCTCCTCAGCGGCATAGGCCGCGGCGCGGTTCACGCAGTTGGCGATGTCCGCCGGCGACATGCCGCTCGCGGTGCGCGCCAGCGACCCCAGATCGATGCCGTCGGCCGCGCGCACCTGGCCGAGGTACAGCGCAAAGAGCTGCTCGCGCTCGCGCGGCGTCGGTAGCGCGGTACTCACCGCAATGTCGAAGCGGCCGGGGCGGCGCATCGCCTCGTCGAGGTTGTCGACGTGGTTGGTGGCGCCGATGACGATCACGTTGTCCAGCGGCGAGAAGCCGTCCATCTCGACCAGCAGGCGGTTGATGATGCGGTTCTGCTCCTGCTCGCCGGCCTGCGCCTCGCCGCCGCGCGAGCGCTTGCCCAGACCATCGATCTCGTCGATGAAGACGATGCACGGTGCGCTGGCGCGAGCGCGCGCGAACAGCTCCTTCACCTTGCCGATGCCGGCGCCGTAGAACATCGAGCTGAAGTGCGAGCCGTCCACCGCGATGAAGTTCGCGCCGCACTCGCCGGCCAGCGCGCGCGCCAGCAGCGTCTTGCCCGTGCCTGGCGGGCCGTCGAGCAGCACGCCGCGCGGGGCGCGTGCGCCCACCGCGGTGTACTGCGCCGGGTCCTTCATGAAGGCGGCCACGCGCTGCAACGACTTCTTCGCATCGTCGGCGCCGATCACGTCGGCGAAGCAGGTGTCCGGCTTCTCGGCCAGCGGCGTGCGGCCGGCGCCCAGCGTGCCCTTGCGCTGAAAGTACAGCAGCAGCCCCACCAACAGCGCCACCGGCAGCAGCGGCACGAGCGCACCGGCCACGGCGCCCAGGCCTTGCGCGAACTTCTCGATCGGTGTGCGCTCGTCGATCACCACGCTGGCCAGCGCAAAGCCGTTGCTCGCGCTCAGCTCCGGCAGGCGAGCGGCGAGTCCGGGGCCGCAGGCGGGGCCGCAGTCGATCAAGCGCGTGTTGTGCGGGTTGCCGCGCTTGTCGGTGTACAGCAGGAGCGTGCCATCCACGCCCACAGCGCTCAGCTCACGCGCGGCCAGCGCGCGCTCGAACTCCGACACATCGGCCGGATGGGCCAGCCAGCGCTCGGGCGCAGCCTCGAAGGCGCGCGCCACCGCGCTCTTGCGCGCCACGGCGTCGCGGCTCGCCTGCTCGTGCAGCAGCGTTGCGCCAAGCAGCGCGCCGCCGAGCAGCAGGCCGACGCCGCCGCGGATCAATTGGGTCTTCAGGGAGGGGCGGGGTGAACGGGCGCTCTTCATAACGGTACTGCAGGCAAGAAGGCACAAAGGTAAAGCCTTTCGTGCGCGGCGAAAGGCCGAGGAAACGGGCGGAAACGAAGGCTGTTCAGCGGCCCGCTACGGCCAGAGCGCGTTCCAGCGCGTCGATGAACATCTTGGCGACGTCGAAGCCGGTCTGCTGCGTGATTTCCTGGAAGCAGGTCGGGCTGGTGACGTTGATCTCGGTGAGGCAGTCGCCGATCACGTCCAGCCCGGCGAGCAGCAGCCCCCGGGCGGCCAGCGTGGGGCCCAGCGCCTCGGCAATTTCACGGTCGCGCGCGCTCAACGGCTGCGCCACGCCCTTGCCGCCGGCGGCCAGGTTGCCGCGGATCTCGCTGCCTTGCGGAATGCGCGCCAGCGAATAAGGCACCGGCTTGCCGTCGATCACCAGGATGCGCTTGTCGCCTTGCGTGATCTCCCTCAGGTATTTCTGCGCCATCACGGTGGTGGAACCGTGGCGGTTCAGCGTCTCGATGATCGAGCCGAGGTTCAGCCCGTCGCGCGCGACGCGGAAGATACCCATCCCGCCCATGCCATCGAGCGGCTTGAGGATGATGTCGCCATGCTCGGCGTGGAAGGCGCGGATGGCCTCGGCGTCGCGCGTCACCAAGGTGGGGCCGATCAGTTCCGGGAACTCGAGGATCGCCAGCTTCTCCGGGTGGTCGCGCAGCGCGGCCGGCTTGTTGAACACCCGCGCGCCATCGCGCTCGGCCTGCTGCAACAAATGGGTGGCGTAGAAGTACTCCGCGTCGAACGGCGGATCCTTGCGCATCAGCACCGCGCCGGCATCGGCCAGCGCCAGTTCGCGCTGCTGCACGGTCTGGAACCAGTCGTGCTCGTCATCGGTCAGCGTGATGGCACGCGCGGCACGCGCGACGACGCGGGCGCCGCGCATCCACACCAGCTCGCGCGGCTCGCACGCCCACAGCACGTGACCGCGTGCCGCGGCCTCGCGCATCATGGCGAAGGTCGTGTCTTTGTAAGTCTTGAAGCTCTCGAGCGGGTCGGCGACGAACAGCAGATCCATGGGCGGCGGCAGGTGGAGCGCCGCCAGTGTTGCACAGCGCTAAAGACCGTGCCGGACCGCCCCTTCTCGGGGAAAGAAGATCAGGCTTGCTGGCGCCGGCGCACCGCAAGGCCGACGACCAGCACGCCCGCGCCGAGCAAGATGTAAGTCTCAGGCTCGGGCACGGCGGCGGCCACGGTCAGGTTGTCGACAAACACGTAGTCGTGGCTGTTGCCGCTGAGCACCGCGTAGGCGATGTTGGTGTTCACCGCCAGACCATAGAACTCGCCGGCGTTGCTGGCCTTGGTGGCGTCGGGGCCGACGCTGAAGCTGACGCCCGGGAGCGTCAGGTTCGCGTAGGCGCCGCGGGGAGAGCCCCCGTCCCCGGGGCCTACTCGTAGATCTCGGCGTCGGGGTCCAAAGGCCAGCGGCACGAAGCTGGCGCCGGGCGCGTTGAGGTTCTCGTCGATGCCGCGCTCGGCATGCACGCGGTAGAAACCGCCGACCACATAGCGGTCGATCATGTAGACCACCGGCTCGGCCACCGCGTCGTTCATGCGCTCGTAGGTCGGCACGCCTTCCTGGATGATCACTTCGGTGACCTCCTGGCCGTCCTTCACGACGCTCATCTTGTTGCGCGTGCGGCGGTTGATCTCATCGAGCTCCTTCGCGTCGCGCACGGTCATGATGCCCATGCCGTAGGTGCCGTTGTCGGCCTTGACGACGA
>VBDL01000572.1 GCA_005884255.1 Betaproteobacteria bacterium
CGAAGCGCGGCGTTTCGTCGCCGCGCGCGACGTGGTGGTGCTGCCCGAGGTCGGCACCGATCGCAGCCTGCCGCTGGGCATGGGCTTCTCGATTGCCAATGGCGTCAGCGCGCGCCCCGATGCCACGGGCTGGCTCGTGCTGCCGGGCGACATGCCGCTGGTGCGGCCCGACACACTGCAAGCGGTGGCGCAGGCGCTGGATCACTATCCGGTGGCCTATGCGCAGCACCTGGGGCGGCGGGGTCACCCGGTGGGCTTCGGCAGCGAGCTGTACTCCGAGCTGGTCAAGCTCAGCGGCGACGAGGGTGCGCGGCGCCTGGTGGCGCGCTATCCCGCGCACGGCGTGGAGGTCGACGATGCCGGCGTGCTGGTCGATGTGGACACCGAACAGGACCTGGCCACCCTTCGCCAGTCGCAATCGGGTGAGCCGGTGCAGCGCCTGTAACTAAACCAGCTGGTGGCGCTGCGCCAGCGCCACCATGCGCTCGATCTCGCGGTCGCGCACGCCGCGTTCTTTCAGGCACTGCGCGGTCTCCATCAAATATTCCAGCGTCGTGCCGTAGCGCCCCTGCGCACCTCGCAGGATGCGCAGCAACTCGTCGTCCGACAGGTTGCCGGTGTAGCTCGGGCTCGTGCGATGCAGGGTGAAGGCCAGCGCCTGCACGTCGCCCTGCGGCGTGCGGCAGCGCAGCCACTTCGGGTCGTAGACGCCGGTGACCATTTCGCGCGCCCACAGGCGCTGCAGCTCATCCGTCGCGCGATCGCGCGCGATGCGATAGACCATGCCGTGGCAGGAGCCGCCGGCGAGCAGGGCGAACACCAGGCCGGGCCGCTCCGGCGTGCCGCGGTTCACGCGTGAGCGCATGCGCAGCGCGCGGTGGTAGCCGTGCACGCGCGCAGGGCGGTGCTCATCGGCATGGAACTCCGGTCGCCAGATCAGCGACGCATAGCCGAAGATCCACAGATCGCCCTGCGGTGCCCATTGCGCGAGCGTGTGCTCCAGCATGCGCTGCGGATCGCGCAGCGTGATCTCCGCGTAGAGCTCGTCGATCGAGAGGCCATTCACATCGTTGATTGTTGCTTGAGCGCTTGACCCTTGCTCACGATTGTGATTTGACGATGTAACTCAGTTTCACCATAATCGATCTATCAGTTACGAACAGGGGCCACATCCATGGCATCCATGAAGAGCGCCATCGTCCACGTGACCGAGCGCATCCGCGAGCGCAGCAGCGGGCTGCGCCGGGCCTATCTGGCGCGCATCGAGCGCCTCGCGCAGCGCCCGCGCGGCAGCGATCGGCTGGGCTGCGCCAACGTCGCGCACGCCTTCGCCGCGCTGCCCGCCAACGACAAGCTGAAGATCGTCGCCGAGCGCGCGCCGAACATCGGCATCGTCACCGCGTACAACGACATGCTGTCGGCGCACCAGCCCTACGAGGGCTTCCCGGCGGTGATCCGCGACGAGGCCCACAAGCAGGGCGCCACCGCGCAAGTCGCCGGCGGCGTGCCGGCGATGTGCGACGGCGTCACGCAAGGCTTCCCCGGCATGGAGATGAGCCTGTTCTCGCGCGACACCATCGCGCTGGGCACGGCCATCGCCTTGAGCCACGATGTGTTCGACGCTGCGCTGCTGCTCGGCATCTGCGACAAGATCGTGCCGGGCCTGTTGATCGGCGCCTTGCACTTCGGCCATCTGCCGTGCGTGTTCGTGCCCGCCGGGCCGATGTCCACCGGCATGTCCAACGACGAGAAATCCAAGGTGCGCGAGAAGCACGCGCAAGGCCAGGTCGGGCGCGACGAGCTGCTGAAGGCGGAGTCTGCGGCCTACCACGGCCCGGGCACCTGCACCTTCTATGGCACCGCCAACAGCAACCAGATGCTGTTGGAGGCGATGGGCCTGCATGTGCCGGGCGCCGCCTTCGTTCACCCGCATGCACCGCTGCGCGAGGCGCTGACGCGCGATGCGGTGCGCCGCGTGCTCGCCATCACCTCGCGCACGCAGCGCTTCACGCCGATCGGGCGGCTGGTCGATGAGCGCAGCATCGTCAATGCGATGGTGGCATTGCTGGCCACCGGCGGCTCGACCAACCATTTGATCCACTGGGTCGCGGTGGCGCGCTCCGCCGGCATCCTCATCGACTGGAACGACTTCTCCGAGCTCTCCGGTGCAGTCCCGCTGCTGGCGCGCGTGTATCCCAACGGGAGCGCGGACGTGAACCAGTTCCAGGCTGCCGGCGGCCCCGGCTTCGTGCTGCGCGAGCTGCTCGACAGCGGCTGCCTGCATGCCGACGCGATGACCATTGCGGACGAAGGTCTGCGCGACTACACGCGTGTGCCGGAGCTGCAGGACGGTGGCCTGCACTGGCACGATTGGCCGAAGCAAAGTGGCGACGCGAGCATCGTGCGCACCGCCGCCGAGCCATTCAGCGCCACCGGCGGCATGAAGCTGCTGACCGGCAACCTCGGCCGCTCGGTGATCAAGATCTCCGCGGTACCCGAAGACCGCCATGTGATCGAGGCACCGGCCATCGTGTTCGACACGCAGGAAGCCTTGCAGCGCGCCTTCAAGGCCGGCGAGCTGGAGCGCGATTTCGTCGCGGTCGTGCGCTTCCAGGGCCCGCATGCCAACGGCATGCCCGAGCTGCACAAGCTCACGCCGCCGCTGGCGGTGCTGCAGGGCAAGGGCTTCCAGGTGGCGCTGGTCACCGACGGCCGCATGAGTGGCGCGTCCGGCAAGGTGCCGGCGGCGATCCATGTGAGCCCCGAGGCGAAGGCCGGCGGGCCGCTGCCGGCACGCTGGATGCCCTCGTTTCCGAGGCCGAATGGGCGGCGCGGCCGGCAGCGACGATGTCCGCCGAGCTGGCCGACGACTATGCGCACGGCCTCGGCCGAGAGCTGTTCGCCGGCATGCGCAAGAACGCGCTGAGCGCCGAGCAAGGCGCCTGCACCTGGCTGTGACCCGACCATGACAATGAACACCCTCGACCTCATCACCTACGGCCCGGTCATTCCGGTCATCGTGCTGCATCGCGTCGAAGACGCCGTGCCGCTCGCGCGCGCGCTCGTCGAAGGCGGCGTGCGCGTGCTCGAAGTCACCTTGCGCACGACCTTGGCGCTGCGCTGCATCGAGGCGATCGCGCGTGATGTGCCCGAGGCCATCGTCGGCGCCGGCACCGTGCGCAGTGCCGACGATGCGCTGGCCGCCGGCGATGCCGGCAGTCGCTTTGCCGTGAGCCCCGGCTACACCAGCGCGGTCGGCACGGCCTGCCGCGACATCGCGCTGCCGCTGCTGCCCGGTGTGGCCACCGCCAGCGAGGTGATGGCGGCGCAGGCCGATGGGCTGAGCTTCCTGAAGTTCTTCCCCGCAAGCACGATCGGCGGCATTCCGCTGCTCAAGGCGCTGGCTGGCCCGTTTCCCGACGTGGTGTTCTGCCCCACCGGCGGCATCACCGCGGAGACCGCGCCGCAATACCTCGCGTTGCCGAACGTGAAGGTCTGCGGCGGCTCCTGGCTCACGCCCGACGACGCGGTGAAGGCGGGCGACTGGGCGCGCATCACGCGGCTGGCGCGAGAGGCGACGCAGCTGCGTGCCTGAGGCGAGCGGCAAAGAAGCGCGACAGCTCGTCGACCAGCACCTTCACGCGCATCGGCACGAAGCGGCTGCTCGCGCGCCAATGAGTCGCCGAGGTCGAGCTCCGATTGGTAGACGATGCCGCGGCCTTGCAGCGCCCACTGGTGCGCCACCGCGGCGCTGTCGCTGGCGAGCCGCCCGCGCACATGCACCTCGCAGGCCTCGTGCAGCGCCGCGTCGATCGGCTCGAAGCGCCATAGCGTGAGCCGGCGGCCCCGAACCTGGTAGGTGATGCAGTCGTGCCCGGCCAGCTCCGCAGGGTGCGCGGGGTGTCCGTGGTGCGCCAGGTACTGCGGGCTGGCGCACGCCAGGCGGTGCGCAGGCGCGAGCAATCGGGCGACCAGTGCCGAATCGGGCAGCGGCCCGTTGCGCAGTGCCACGTCGACGCCATCGCGCACCAGGTCGAGCAGCGAATCGCTCACTTGCAGATCGACCGACAGCTCCGGATTGGCCTCGGTGAAATCGGCGAGCCACGGTGCCAGCACCAGGTACGACATGGCCGTGGCCGCGGTGATGCGGATCGTGCCGCTCAGGCCGCCCGTGCCGGCGCGCACGCGCGCATGCCCCTCGGCCACCAGCTCCAGCGCGCGGCGCGCGTGATCGATCATCACCTCGCCTTCAGGCGTCGGGCGCACCGAGCGTGTCGTGCGCTCGAACAGGCGCGCTCCGAGCGTGCGCTCCAGCCGCTTCATCGCCGCGCTGACCGCGGCCGTGCTCAGCCCGCAGCGCTTGCCGGCCGCGGTGAGGCTGCCTGCCTCTGCGGTGGCCAGCAGCACGCGCAGGTCGTCCAGATTGTCAAATTCCATTGAACACTCAATCTCCTGCGCATGGATTGTGAAGGCAGCCTCGGCTGCCTAGAGTGGCGCGGCCCAAGAAGAACTGGAGACTTCATGACGCCGACCCTCCCATCCTTGCCGCGCCGCCGCTGGCTCGCGCTGGCCGCCGCCGCACTGCTCGCCGCCTGCACGAGCCCGCGCGTCGATACGACAGCGCAGCAGCCCGAAGCAGCCAGCGGCTACAGCGAGAAGCAAGGCTGGGCCACCAAGCGCTTTGCCGTGGCCGCGGCCAAGATGCCGGCTACCAGATCCTCAAGGCCGGTGGCTCGGCGGTGGATGCGGCGATTGCGGTGCAGATGGTGCTCGCGCTGGTCGAGCCGCAATCCAGCGGCATCGGCGGCGGTGCCTTTCTGCTGCACTGGAACGGCAAGGCCGTCGAAGCCTTCGATGGCCGCGAGACGGCGCCGGCCGCGGCCGACGAGAAGCTGTTCCTCAAGGGTGACGGCAAACCGATGGCCTTCATCGAGGGCGTGGTCGGCGGCCGCTCCGTGGGCACGCCGGGCACGCTGCGCGTGCTCGAGATGGCACACCAGCAATACGGCAAACTGCCGTGGGCGCAGCTCTTCCAGCCGGCGATCCGCCTCGCGGAGCAGGGCTTCAAGGTCAGCCCGCGGCTGAATACGCTGTTGGCCAGCGAAGAGCACCTGAAGAAGGATCCGGTCGCGCTGGCCTACTTCTACAAGGCCGACGGCACG
>VBDL01000573.1 GCA_005884255.1 Betaproteobacteria bacterium
CATGATCCGCCGCATGCGTGAGGTCGATCTCTTCGTCATCGGCGGCGGCTCGGGCGGTGTGCGCGCAGCGCGCATCGCCGCCGGCCACGGCGCGCGCGTCGCGCTGGCCGAAGCAGACCGCGTGGGCGGCACCTGCGTGATCCGCGGCTGCGTGCCGAAGAAGCTGATGGTCTATGCCTCGCGCTTCGTGCAGGAGTTCGACGAGGCCGAAGCCTACGGCTGGCAGATCGGTGGCGATGGCGACCCGCGCTTGCACTGGCCCACGTTGAAGCTCAACCGCGATCGCGAGATCGCGCGGCTCGAAGGCGTCTATGAAGCGGGCTTGGCGAAGGCCGGCGTCGAGCTGCTGCGCGATCGCGCCGTGCTCGCCGATCCGCACACCGTGCGCCTGCAAGGCAGCGGCGAGACGATTCGCGCCAAGCACATCCTCGTGGCCACCGGCGCCGCGCCGCTGATGGGCCCGGCGATTCCCGGCATCGAGCTGGCCGACAGCTCAGATGCCCTCTTCGAATGGCCGCGGCTGCCGCTCAATGCGGCGATCCAGGGCGGCGGCTACATCGCGGTGGAGTTCGCGTGCCTGCTGCAGCGCCTGGGCACACAGGTCACGCTGGTCTATCGAGGCGAGCGCATCCTGCGCGGTTTCGACGAAGACCTGCGCCAGCGGCTTCAGGCGCAGATGGCGGCCGACGGCATCGAGATCGTCACCGGCGCGTCGGTCGAGGCGATCGAATCCGTGGGCAACGCCCGGCTGGTCACGCTCTCCAACGGGCGCACGCTGAGTGCCGACGAGGTGCTGTTCGCGCTCGGCCGCGCGCCCCACACCGCCGGCCTCGGGCTGGAGGCCGCCGGCGTGCAGCTCAATGCGCGCTGCGCGGTGAAGGTCGACGCCTACTCGCGCAGCAGCGTGCCGCACATCCATGCAGTGGGCGACGTGACCGACCGCATCAACCTCACGCCGGTGGCCGTGCGCGAGGGCCATGCCTTCGCCGACACCGTGTTCGGCGGCCGCCCGACGGCGGTGGACCACCACGGTGTGCCCAGCGCCGTGTTCAGCACGCCCGAGCTCGGCACCGTGGGGCTGAACGAGGACGAAGCACTGGCGTTGCATCCGCAGCTCGACGTCTACATCGCCGAGTTCCGGCCTCTGAAGGCCACGCTGTCCGGCCACCCGCACAAGGTGTTCATGAAGCTGCTCGTCGACCGCGCCAACGACGAGCGCGTGCTCGGTGCGCACATGCTCGGCCCCGATGCCGGCGAGATGATGCAGCTCCTCGGCGTGGCGATGAAGATGGGTGCGCGCAAGGCCGATCTCGATGCGACCTTGGCGGTGCACCCGACGGCCGCCGAGGAATGGGTCACCTTGCGCACGCCGGCGCGGCGACACAACACATGAAGCGCGTCATCCAAGCGCCGAACCTGGCCATCGCCACGCTGTGGGCCGACATGCTCAGCGGCGCCGGCATGCCCTGCACGGTGCAGCGCGCCTATGCGAGCAGCATTGCCGGCGAGATCCCGCCGGACCAGTCGCTGCCCGAGGTGTGGGTGACGGAGGATGAGCAGCTCGACGCGGCGCGCCAGTTGCTCGCCGAGCTGCGCCGCGCGCCGGTGCGGCACTGGGTCTGCCCGTCGTGCCAAGAGCGCATCGACGGGCCGTTCGAGCAGTGCTGGAACTGCGGCGCCCTCATGCCTTCATGACGCCGCACAAGCTCGACGCACGCATCGCTTTCCTGCTGACCTTGCCGCCCATCCTGTGGGCCGGCAACGCGATCGTCGGCCGCCTCGCCGTCGGCACCGTGCCGCCCGTTGCGCTGAATGCGGTGCGCTGGGCGATCGCCGCGCTGCTGCTGATGCCGATCGCCTGGCCGGTGCTGCGCGACGCACGCTGGCGCCAGCGCGAACGCGCGCCCTACCTGCTGCTGCTCGGCGGCTTCGGCATGGGCAGCTACAACGCGCTGCAATACCTTGCGCTCACCACGTCGACCCCGGTCAACGTCACCCTGATCGCGGCCAGCATGCCTGTGTGGATGCTGCTGATCGGCCTGCTGGTGTATCGCACGCATCCACGGCGCAACGACTGGCTCGGCGCGCTGCTGTCGCTGGCCGGCGTGGCGCTGGTGCTGTCGCGTGGCGACCTCGGTGTGCTGCGCCGGCTGCACCTGGTGACGGGCGACCTCTTGATGCTGCTCGCGGTGTTCAGCTGGTCCCTCTATAGCTGGCTGCTGGCGCGCCCGCCGGCGGCCATGCAGGGCGAGCAGCGGCCGCCGTGGAACTGGGCCGAGTTCCTGCTCGTGCAGATGCTCTACGGGTTGCTGTGGAGCGGCGCCAGCGCCGGCGTCGAAGCTGCGATGTCGAATGCCACCTGGCACTGGAGCCCGTGGCTGCCGGCACTGCTGCTGTACGTGGCGGTCGGCCCGTCGCTGATCGCCTACCGCTGCTGGGGCCTGGGCGTCGCCACCGTCGGCCCGGCGGTCGCCGCCTTCTTCAGCAACCTGACGCCGGCCTTTGCGGCCCTGATGTCCGCCGCATTGCTCGGCGAGCCGCCGCACGGCTATCACCTGCTAGCCTTCGCCTTCATCGTGGCCGGCATCGCGCTGTCGTCACGGCGATCATGAGTATTCGAAAGTATTTCACGCCTGCAGTTAGTATCATTGCTCGGTATACTTGATCGAGCGCGAGCTACTTTCGAATACTCATGCAGGACATCT
>VBDL01000551.1 GCA_005884255.1 Betaproteobacteria bacterium
GCACCCGCACGAGATCGCCAAGCACTATGTGTGCGGCCTGTGCAACCCGCCGGCGCGCGCCGGCAAGGGCAAGGCCAGCGGTGCGATCTGCATGCATTGATTTCTAAAGTTCATCTCCGGCTGGCCGATAGAAAGGTCAGCGGAAGCTTCGGTTTCTTGCTGTCTCCTCCTAGCACATTCATGTGCTTTTCAAGACGGGTCCCGCGTGGACCCGTTTTTTTATTCCGCGGTAAATCCGCCTCTGTTACGAAGACCGCCCCCCTGCAGCCACCCGCACACTCAAGACCGAAGCCTCGCGGGCCGATAAGGCCGGGCAGGGGCTCTAACTACTAACACCATGTTCGTCATCATCGGTTGGCTGCTCGCGCTCGGATGCGTCTTCGGCGTGTTCATCGCCCATGGCGGGAACATCCACGTCGTGCTGCATGCGCTGCCGTTCGAGATGACCACCATCATGGGCGCGGCGCTGGGTGCCTTCATCGCGACGAACCAGCCCAAGGTACTGAAGGCCGCGGCCGCGGCGCTCGCCGCCTGCTTCAAGGGCAGCAAGTACACCAAGGCGCGCTACATGGAGTTGATGGCGCTGCTCTACGACATCCTGCAGAAGGCCCGCAAGGAGGGTCTGATGTCGATCGAGAAGGACGTCGAGGAGCCGCACAACTCGGCGCTGTTCAAGAAGTACGCGACGGTCGGCAGCGACCACCACGTGATCGAGTTCGTCACCGACTACCTGCGCATGATGGTCTCGGGCAACTTGAACGCGCACGAGATCGAGTCGCTGATGGACAGCGAGATCGACACCCACCACCACGAGAACCACGCGCCGGTGGCGGCGATGCAGCGCCTGGCGGGCGGCCTGCCGGCCTTCGGCATCGTTGCCGCCGTGCTCGGCGTCGTGAACACGATGGGCTCGGTCGGCCAGCCGCCGGCCCTGCTCGGCCAGATGATCGGCTCGGCGCTCGTCGGCACCTTCCTCGGCATCCTCTTGAGCTACGGCATCTTCGAGCCGCTGGCGGGCCTCTTGGAGCAGAAGATCGACGAGGGCACCAAGGAACTGCAGTGCATCAAGACCACGCTGCTGGCCTCGATGCAGGGCTATGCGCCGCAGGTGGCGGTGGAGTTCGGCCGCAAAGTGCTTTACTCCACGGAGCGCCCGAGCTTCGCGGAGTTGGAAGGCCACGTCAAAGGCAAGAAGAAGTAGAG
>VBDL01000552.1:0-1532 GCA_005884255.1 Betaproteobacteria bacterium
TCTCTCGAGGCCGCAGCCTGGGACGGCGACGCGTTGCACGCTGTCAGCGAGCGCGCGCAGCTCGCCGTCGAGCAAGGCCACGTGCTGCACTTCACGCACCTGCCGTTCGCCCTGAGCGACGCCGAGCGCGCACTACTCGACCCGCGCATCGCCGACCCGAAGCGCAAGAACATCAGCCTCGAGCCCGACGGCCGCACCTTCGGCGTAGGCGAACATGTCGTCGGGCATGCGATGCGCGGACACCACCCGCGCTTCGAAGGGGACACCGAACTCGGCGAGAATCTCGGTCGCGTGCTTGAGCGTCTCCCAATCGCTGGAAGACCCCATCACCACGCCAATGACGGCAGGGGCAGAGGACACGAGCTCGCTCCGGTGCATGGAAAACCCTGAATTATGACCGACATCACCCTGCAGAACTTCGAGGCCGACCTGATCCACGCGTCCACGCAGCAGCCCGTGCTGCTCGACATCTGGGCGCCCTGGTGCGGCCCGTGCCGCCAGTTGACGCCGCTGCTCGAAAAGCTCGAAGTCGCCTACGCCGGCCGCTTCAAGCTGGCCAAGCTCAACAGCGACGACCAGCCTGAGATCGCCGGCCAGCTGAGCCAGGCCTTCGGCGTGCGCTCTATTCCCTTCTGCGTGATGTTCGCCGGCGGCCAGCCGGTGGACGGCTTCGTCGGTGCACTGCCCGAGAGCCAGATCCGCGAATTCCTCGACCGCCACGTGCCCGGTGCAGACGAGGCCGCCGCCGAGGAGGAAGCCGCCGAGGGCCAGGCGCTGCTGGCCGAGGGCGACCCTGAAGCGGCGCTGGCCAAGCTGCAGGCCGCCGTGGCGATGGACCCGGCCAACGACAGCGCGCGCTTCGAGTACCTGCGCGCGCTGCTGCTCGCGGGGCGCATCGCCGAGGCGCGCCGCGCCTTCGAGCCGGTGGCCGAGCGGGCCAGCAGCCTGCTGCCGGTCGACGCTCGCCTCACCGCCGCCGGCCACTGGCTCGATGCCTGCGAGAAGGCACCGCAGGCGCGGCCCGCCGACGTGCTGGCCGCAGCCATCGCCGCCAATCGGCGCGACTTCGACGCGCGCTTCGAGCTGGCGCAGACCCACTTCGCTGCGCAGCGCTTCACGCAGGCGATGGACGAGCTGCTGGAGATCGTGATGCGCGACAAGGCCTGGCGCGACGAGCTCGCGCGCAAGACCTACGTCGCCATCCTCGAGCTGATGAGCAAGCCCGCGCCGAAGCCCGCTGCAGCGGCCGGCGAGGCCAAAGGCACGCTGGAGGTCACCGGCAAGGCGACCGTGGCGTCGGCCGACCCGCTGGTCGACCAGTACCGGCGCAAGCTGTCGATGGCGCTGTTCTAGCGGCCGTCCAAGGTCTCGTCGAGCAGCGCCGTCAGGCGCGCCTGCTGCAGGCGCAGCAGTTGCCGATCGGCCAGCGCCGCGGCGCGGTGCGTCGCCGCCGCTTCTGCATCGCCGAACACCTCGTACAGCATCGCCAGGCGAGCGTGGCTGCTGGCGCGCTCGTCGATCTCGTTGGCGTC
>VBDL01000552.1:1593-7488 GCA_005884255.1 Betaproteobacteria bacterium
TGACGCTCGGCCGCGTCGGCATGCGCATCGAACAAGGCCAGTGCCTCCGCATAGCGCTGCTGCAGCGTCAGCAGGTGCGCACGCAGCAGCGGCAGCAGCCACTCCAGCCCGGCGCTGCCGATGCCAGCATCGAAGTGGCCGGTCGATTCGGCGGCCAGCAAGGCCTGCGCGGCGCTGGCGCCGGGGTCGTCGCCGAACAGCGCCGCTTCGCGCGCCTGCCAGCCGAGGTACCAGGCGCGGTTGTGCATCAGCGCGCTCAGCGTCGCGTCGTCGCCGTCGGCGGTGGCGTGCTCGCGGGCGCGGGCATACCACGGCTGCGCTCGCGCCACGCCGTCGCCGTAGTGATAGCTGTAGGCGGACACCAGGCAGGCGCGCGCGCGCACCGCATGCTCGTCGGGCGCCGAATCGCGGAACGCCTCGGCCAGGTGCTGCACGAGACGCTGCGCGTCGAACTGCATGAACTCCATGTGGGCCAGCCAGGCGGCGACTTGAGCGCGCAGCGTTCGCAGGCGCGCCGCACCGGCCAGCGCATGGGCGCGCCGCATGCGATCGTGCACCGCCATCAAGTCGAGGTCGCCGTAGAAGTCGAGCAGCGCCTCGGCCAGCGCGATCCACGCGCTGACCGCCGCCTGCGGCCGCTCATCGAAGCGCCGATGCAGGTCGGCCAGCTCATGGCGCGAACGATCGAACTGGCCCTGTCGCGCCAGCACGCCGGCTCGCTCGGCGCGCAGGCACGCGCTGTCGATCGGCGTGGTGGCCGCGGCAATCGCCGCATCGAGCCGACGCAGCAGCCGCGACGGCTTCATGCCGTCAGGCGCGTCAGGGCCTCACGGTATTTGGCTGAGGTCTTGGCGATCACGTCGGCCGGCAGCGCCGGGGCCGGCGCCTTCTTGTTCCACGGCGCGCCGTTCAAGCTCGCCTGCTCGAGCCAGTCGCGCACGAACTGCTTGTCGTAGCTCGGCGGATTGGCGCCTTCGCGGTAGCCCTCGACGGGCCAGAAGCGCGACGAGTCCGGCGTCAGCACCTCGTCCATCAAGGTCAGCGTGCCGTGCTCGTCGAGACCGAACTCGAACTTGGTGTCGGCGATGATGATGCCCTTGGTGAGCGCGAAGTCCGCGGCCTCGCGATAGAGGCGGATCGCGGTGTCGCGCACGGCGGAAGCGATGTCGTGGCCGATGGCCTGCGCGGCCTGCTCGAACGAGATGTTCTCGTCGTGCTCGCCCACCGCCGCCTTGGTGGCCGGCGTGAAGATCGGCTCGGGCAGCTTGCTCGCGTTCTTCAAGCCCGCGGGCAGCTTGACGCCGCACACCGCGCCGCTGTCTTGATATTCCTTCCAGCCGGAGCCGGCGAGGTAGCCGCGCACCACCGCCTCGATCGGGATGGGCTTCAGGCGCTTGACGAGCATCGAGCGCTCTTTCACCTGCGCCACTTCATCGGGCGCCACCACGCTTTCCGGCGCGTCGCTGGTAAGGTGGTTGGGCACCACGTGCGCGAGCTTGGCGAACCAGAACAGCGCCATCTGCGTGAGCAGCGCGCCCTTGCCGGGAAAGGGCTCGCCCATCACCACGTCGAAGGCCGACAGGCGGTCGCTCGCGACCATCAGGATGCGGTCATCACCGACCGCGTAGTTGTCGCGCACCTTGCCGCGCGCGATCAGCGGCAGCGAATGCAGTGAGCTCTGCAGCAGCGCGCCGGACATCAATGCACCACCTGCGCCAGCTCGCCCTTGGCGTAGCGCTGCGCGACGGTGGTCAGCGGCAGCGCCTTGATCTTCGGCGCCTGGCCTTCGCAGCCGAACTGCTGATAGCGCTGCTTGCAGATCAGCTTGGCGGCCTCGCGCGCCGGCTTCAGGTAATCGCGCGGGTCGAACTTGCTCGGGTTCTCGGCGAGGTACTTGCGGATCGCCGCCGTCATCGCCAGGCGGATGTCGGTGTCGATGTTGATCTTGCGCACGCCGTGCTTGATGGCTTCCTGGATCTCTTCCACCGGCACGCCGTAGGTCTCCTTCATGTCGCCGCCGTACTTGCGGATCTCGGCCAGCAGGTCCTGCGGCACGCTGGAGCTGCCGTGCATCACCAGGTGCGTGTTCGGGATGCGCGCGTGGATCTGCTTGATGCGCTCGATGGCGAGGATGTCGCCGGTGGGCTTGCGCGTGAACTTGTAGGCGCCGTGGCTGGTGCCGATGGCGATGGCCAGCGCGTCGAGCTGCGTGCGCTTGACGAAGTCGGCGGCCTGCTCGGGATCGGTGAGCAGTTGGTCGCGCGTCATCGTCGCGTCGGTGCCGTGGCCGTCTTCCTTGTCGCCGCGCATCGTCTCGAGCGAGCCGAGGCAGCCGAGCTCGCCCTCGACGGTGATGCCGAGCTTGTGCGCCATATCGACCACCTGCTTGGTGACGTCGACGTTGTAGTCGTAGCTGGCGATGGTCTTGCCGTCGGCCTGCAGCGAGCCGTCCATCATCACCGACGTGAAGCCGAGACCGATGGCGCCCTGGCACACGTCGGGGCTCTGGCCATGGTCCTGGTGCATCACCAGCGGCACGCTCGGGTAGGCCTCGAGCGCGGCCTGGATCAGGTGCTTGATGAAGGGCTCGCCGGCGTACTTGCGCGCCCCGGCGCTGGCCTGCAGGATGACCGGCGCACCGAGCTCGCTGGCCGCCGACATCACGGCCTGCACCTGCTCGAGGTTGTTGACGTTGAAGGCCGGAATGCCATAGCCGTTTTCGGCGGCATGGTCCAGCAGCTGGCGCATCGAGACGAGTGGCATGGGAGTCCCCGAGAAGTTGGCAAAACCGTGAGCAGCGGGTGGACGAATGATGCGCCGTAACCGCGCCGTAACCCGGCCGATTTTATCCGGCGCCCCGAGCCACCTCGGGAGGCAAACACATCTTGCTGCGAGCGCCGCAAGCGGTCACAAAACACGACGGCAGCCGGCGCGCACCACGCCTAGCATGCGCAGCCATGCCCTTTCGCATGCTCTTGCTTGCGCTCGCCGTGCTGGCCTGGCGCGATGGCCACACGCAAGCCACCGCCACCGTGACGCCCGACGACCGCTGGCACTTCGCCCTCGGTGCCGGCGCCAGCGTGCTCAGCGGCAACACCGAGTCGCGCAGCCTGAACGCTGGCGGCGAGGCGGTGCACATGAGCGACCACGACCGCTTCGGGCTCTACGGCCGCACGCTCGACGTGCAGACGCCGGCCCAGCGCACGCGCACGCTGGGCGCCGGCGGCCAGTACAACCGTGACTTTTCGCTGGCCTTCGGCCTCGGCTACCACGCGATGAAAACGGATGCCAGCACCGCCGACCTCACCGCCGGCCTAGCCGCCACCGACGACCGCTACGTGCTGCCGGCGATCATCGCTGGCACAGAGCGCAGCCGCTACGTGCGCGCCGAAACCATTCTTGGCGAGAACTCCGACCACAAGCTGGCCAGCGGCACCACGCTGAAGCAGAAGTTCGCGCTGTACAACGACCAGCGCAACCGCGGCCACTGGCGCGCCGAGTTTGACGGCGGCCTGTCGGTGCCGATGACCGCGTCGCTGAGCCTCACCGCCACGCTGAACCACCGCTACGACAGCGAGCCGGGGCCGGGCCTGCAGCATCACGACACGCGCTTCGTCACCGGCGTGTCGATGAAGCTCGATTGAGGGATTGTCCGGGTCGACGGGCGCTATGCGCCCCCTACACTCGCGCGACCCCGCCGTCTCTTCAAGGCGGGATAACACCCGCTGGAGGAGTCTGCGTGAGCACCATCGATAGTTCCTTGGCCCGAGACATGAGCGCCGCCGGCATCGCCCGCGTCGCACCGGAAGCCCTCGTCTACCCGCGCGAGCGAATGCTTGGCTCGATCACGCTGGTGCTGGGCGTGCTGCTGTGGCTGCTGCTCATCGCCGGCACCTTCGGCGTGGTGCTCGTGTACTTGCTGCTCGGCTTCATCGGGTATGTGTTCGCGCAGTCGGCCCTGATCGCCTACATCCGGAACACCGGCGTGCGCGTGTCGGCCGAGCAGTTCCCCGACCTGCACCAGCGCTTTGTCGACTGCTGCCACAAGTTGGGGCTGGAGCAACCACCGGAGGCCTATGTGCTGCACGGCAATGGCATGTTCAATGCCTTTGCCGCACGTTTCCTCGGCCGGCATTTCGTCGTTCTGCTGTCGGACGTGGTCGATGCGATGGAAGCGCAGCCCGAGGGCGTGAACTTCTACATCGGCCACGAGCTCGGCCACATCCGCATGAAGCACCTGACGGGTCAGCTGTGGCGCTGGCCGGTGCTGTGGCTGCCGCTCGTCGGCGCCGCCTACGCGCGTGCCAAGGAGAGCACCTGCGACCGCCACGGCCGCGCCTGCTGCAGCGACGCGCAGACCGCCGCCCGCGCCCTGGTTGCGCTGGCCGCCGGCGCACGGCGCTGGCAGACGGTGGACCTGCTCAGCTACGCACGCCAGGCGCATCACGGAAATGGATTCTGGGCAGCTTTCCACGAGCTGATCGGGGGCTACCCGTGGCTCACCAAGCGGGTGGCGCGCGTCGTCGCGCCGGAGGCACGCATGCCCGGGCGCAACCCTTTGGCCTACGTGCTGGCGCTGCTCGTGCCCTATGGCGGGCGGCTGGGTGGCGCCGCCGGGCCGCTGATCCTGGTCGCCATCATCGGCGTGCTGGCGGCCGTCGCGCTGCCGGCCTATCAGGACTACACGCAGCGCGCCAAGGCGTCCGCGGCCTGGTTCGAGGGCGCGGCGGCACGCGCGACGCTCACGCAGTTCTACGAGGCGCAGCACCGCGTGCCGGCCACCCTGGAGGAAGCCGGCCTCGTCGAAGCGCTGCCGAATGGCCAGAAGCTGGCGCTGAACCCGAAGACCATGGAGCTGACGCTGCACGTGGCGCAGGGCGAGTTGCTGATGACACCGCGTGCGGACGAGCAGGGCCGCATCTTCTGGATTTGCCGCGCCGGTGAAGGGCTGCGCCCCGCCGTGCTGCCCAAGGGCTGCCAAGCCGGCCCGACGAGGTAGCCGCCACCGATCCGAATTGGCCGGGAAAGCGCCCGCTTTTCGCGCTCAAGGCGCGCGCGGGCGGCTCGACACTGGAGGCTCGCGTTCGCCGAACAACGAGACCATGGCCCGCCTTCGCATCGACCTTCCCGCCATCACGCAGTGGATCACCGCCGCGTCGCTGCAGCATCCGCATGATCTCGTCGGCGAGATCACCGCACGCACGGGCTTGAGCCGCGCATCGGCGCACAAGGCGATCAAGCGCCTGGTCGACGCGCAATGGCTGGCCAGCGACGGCACGCCGCGCCGCCCGCGCCATCGACCCGGCGCCCTGCGCCAAGTGGTGCAGCGCTACACGCTGGCAGGCCTGCAGGAAGACCTGCCCTGGTCGCGCGACTTCGCCCCTTACTTCACGCTGCCCGCCCAGGTCGCGCGCATGGCACAGCACGCCTTCACCGAACTGCTGAACAACGCGATCGATCACAGCGAAGGCACGAGCGTCGCCGTGTCGATGCGGCAGACGCCGAGCCATGTGCAGCTGCTCGTTTCCGACGACGGCCGCGGGCTGTTCGACAAGATCAACGAAGCCTTCGACATCGCCGACCCGGCGCTCGCAGTGCTCGAGCTCAGCAAGGGCAAGCTCACCAGCCAGCCTGACCGCCACACCGGCCGCGGGCTGTACTTCTCATCGAAGCTGGCCGACGTGTTCGACCTGCAGGCCAACGCCACCGCGTACCAGCAGCGCGGCTGGGACCACACGAGCAGCCTGCGTGATCGCCCCGGGCGCCGCGGCACCTCGGTGTTCATCGGCATCGCACTCGACACGCGCCGCACGCTCGACGAGGTGCTGCGCGCGCACAGCCTCGATGGCGAGGGCTACGGCTTCGAGCGCACGGTGGTGCCGATGCGCCTGCTGG
>VBDL01000578.1:0-3218 GCA_005884255.1 Betaproteobacteria bacterium
AGGCAGGTGTGCCGCAAAGAGCGCCTCGTACAGCCGCGCCGCGGTGCGCGCCCGCGCGCCCGCGGCGGGGCCGACGTTGATGCGCTTGCCCTTGAGCTGCTGAATGGATCTCAGCGGCGAATCGGCGCGCACGATGACATGCACTTCCTCCGGGAACATCGGGGCGACGATGCGCAGCGCTGCGCCACCGCCGTCGCGCGCGGCTTGCAGCGCATCGGCCCGGACAATGGCCAGGCCGGGGCCCGCGGTCGCCGCCCACGCGGCGGTGCCATCGGGCGGGCTGGCAATGCTGAGTTCCACGCCGGCCGCAGGCGCCAGCTGGCGTGCCAGTTCGGCGGCCACGCGCGCCTCGGTGCTGGCGTCGGCGTCCGTCAGCAGCGCGATGCGCAGCACCGGCTCGGTGCCCGGCTCTGCAGCGGGCGGGCGCGCCGAGCGCTCGCCGAGCATCCACGCGGCCAGCAGCAGCGGCAGCATCGCGGCGGTGGCGATCGCGTAGGTGCGCCACCGCCGCGCAGCGGCGCTCGGCAGCGCCGGTGGCAGCCGTGGCGCTTCGGCGTCCGGCAGCGCTGCCGTGGCGGCAGGCGCGGGTGCGCCACTGTCCCGCCACACGGGCGGCAGCACGGACTCGGCAGGGTCGGGCTCGCCCGATGGCGCCTGCCAGGGGGCCTCGTGGCTCGCGTCGACCGTCTTCGACAGCAAGGCTTCGATGGAGGCATAGACGTCCTGCGTCTTCATCGACGGGTGCGGCTCGCCGGCCGCGGCGGCGCCCGAGCGCAGGTCGGCATCCAGCTCGAGCATCGGCAGCAGTTGGAGGCTGCCATCCTCGCGCGACGACAGGCGCAGACCATGCTGCGCCAGGCCGGGAATGCGGCGGCGCAGGCGCTTCAGCAGAGGCTTGGCGTCCTCGCGCAGCGCGATGAGGAAGTTCGCCGGCAGGCCAGGCTGGTTCACGGCTTGCACGAATTCGTGCGAGAAGGCTCGCAGGTCCTCACGGTCCGGTGGCGCTTCGAGGAAGTCCTCGAAGCGATCGAACAGGAACAGGCAGTGCACATCCTCGCGCTCATGCAGCCCGCGCAGCCGCTCGGCAAGCGAGGCCCCGGCGTCGGCCGTCGCCTCAGGCACGGCTTCGCTCAGGCGCGCCTGCAACGCGGGCAGCGGCGGCTGGCTCCAGTCGTCGAGATCGATGACCACTTCGCGCGGCGGCTCGGCAGCGGGCTCGCTGCGCAGCAGCGGCAGCACGCCGGAGCGCAGCAAGGCCGTCGTCGCCTGCGGCGATTCGCCATAGAGCACGGTCAAGCGCGCCGAACGCAACAGGCTGGCCAAGACCTGCGCTTCGTGCGGGCGCCATGCGGCTTGCGAAGCGGTCGTCGTCACAACCAGAGCCCTCCCATGATGTCGGCCCGAGAGCGGCAACGATACGAGCCTTCGCTTGCGCCCGCAACGAGCGTGCCCGGGCATCGCTACACTGCGCCGCGTGAAACTCGCACAGCTGTTGTTCAGCCAGGGCTTCGGCACGCGCCGCGAGTGTGCGGCCCTCATCCTCGACGGTCAGGTCGAGATCGCGCAGCAGGTTGTCGACGACCCGCAGGCGGACATCGACATCGCCGGCCTCCAATTCCGCGTGCAGGGCCAGCCCTGGGCCTACCACGAGAAGGCGCTGCTGATGCTGCACAAACCGGCCGGTTACGAGTGCTCGCTGAAGCCCTCGGCCTGGCCCGGCGTGCACACGCTGCTGCCGATGCCGCTGCGCCGGCGCGGCGTACAGCCGGTGGGGCGGCTCGACCAGGACACTACCGGCCTGCTGCTGCTCACCGACGATGGCACGCTGCTGCACAAGCTCACGTCGCCCAAGCACCACGTGCCCAAGGTCTACGAGGTGCATGCCAAGCACGCGGTCACGCCGGCGCAGATCGATGCGCTGCTGGAAGGCGTGGTGCTCGACGATGATCCGCAGCCGGTGCGCGCCGACGGCGCGATGCTGCACCCCGACGGCACGCTGCGCCTCACGCTGATCCAGGGCAAGTACCACCAGGTCAAGCGCATGCTGGCGGCGGTGGGTAACCGTTGCGAGCGGCTGCATCGCAGCGCATTCGGGGCACTCACGCTGCCACCCGATCTGGCGCCCGGCCAGTGGCAATGGCTTCGCGGCGCGAGCGACGTGTTCGGCACGCCGCCACAACCGCAGGTTGCGTCGCAGGCTAACTTCGCGCAGCGAAGTTAAGGCGCGCAGCGCCGACCGTAGACATAATCGGCCGCCATGCGCGTCTTCCGCGGCTTCCACCATCCCGGCATCGCACCGGCCTGTGCGCTGACCATCGGCAACTTCGATGGCGTGCACCGCGGCCACCAGGCCATGCTCGCGCTGCTCATCAACGAGGCGCGGCACCGCGGCGTGCCGAGCTGCGTGATGACCTTCGAGCCGCATCCGCGCGACCAAGCTCAGCGAGCTCGAGCGCTGCGGCATCGACCAGACCGTGGTGCTGCGCTTCGATGCCGCCTTCGCCGGGCAGACGCCGCAGGCCTTCATCGACGACGTGCTGGTGCGCGGCCTGCACGCGAAATACGTGCTGGTCGGCGACGACTTCCGCTTCGGCGCCAAGCGCGCCGGCGACTACGCGATGCTCGATGCGGCCGGCGCGAGTGCGGGCTTCGATGTCGCACGCATGATGAGCTACGAGGTACACGGGCTGCGCGTCAGCAGCTCCGCCGTGCGCGAGGCCTTGTCGCGCGGCGAGATGGCGCGCGCGGCCACCTTGCTCGGCCGCCCCTACAGCATCAGCGGCCACGTGGTGCACGGCCGCAAGCTCGGCCGCCAGCTCGGCTTTCGCACGCTGAACCTGCGCTTCCCGCACGCCAAGCCGGCGGCGATGGGCATCTTCGTCGTGCGCATGCATGGGCTGGGGGACCGGCCGCTGCCCGGTGTGGCGAGCCTGGGCGTGCGGCCGACGGTGGAAGATGCCGGCCGCGTGCTGCTGGAAACGCACTGCCTCGAATGGCCGTTCGGTGAGGAGGAAGGCTATGGCGCCTGCGTCCGCGTCGAGCTGCTGCACAAGCTGCACGACGAGCTGCGCTACCACTCGCTCGATGCACTGCGCGATGGCATTGCGCGGGACGAGGCGGATGCGCGGGCCTGGTTCGACAAGAACGGCTAGAACCGCCAGGCGATGCCGCCGGTCAGCGACCACTGGTTGCGCTGCCGCGTCAAGGGACTCTCGGCC
>VBDL01000578.1:3388-4096 GCA_005884255.1 Betaproteobacteria bacterium
TCCACGTGAGGCCGGGCGACAGCGTGCGGTCGTGGCTGATGCCGACATCCGCCGTCTGCCCGCCGCCGCGGTTGAGCAGGTCCGGGCTCCAGCCGACCGAGCCCTTCCAGCCGCGGCCGAACTGCCGCGTGATCGACGCGCGGCCGCGGATCGTCGCGGGCACGTTCTGCAACCCCTGCAGTGACTCGCTGGTGGCGGAGCGCCGGCCGCGGTCGATGCGCAACGCGAAGTTGAAGCGGATCGCTTCGCTTTGCTTCAGGTCCACGCCGAGGCCGCGGAACACGTCGTCCTTGCGCCGCGTGACGAAGGCGCCGGTGTTGCTGACGGTGTAGCGCCCATAGCGCAGGAAGAAGCCTGGCTCCACCGACACCTGGCTATGCGCCGCGCCCTGGTATTCGGGCGACAAGGTGAACACCGGCCCGATGGCGCCCTCGATGTCGCGCTTGACCTTCTCAGACGGCTCGGGCGGCCGCGGCTCATCCTCGGCGGCCACGGCGCTGCCCAGCAGAGTCATCATGAGCAGGGCCGGTAGAATCCTCACCATGTCATTGTCCACCGTCTGCCCTGCCCGTCCACGCTGGCACACGGCCACGCGCCGGCAGACCACGCGCGACCGAATTATCTGAAGCGCACCGGCCCCGCAGGGCTTCCCGGGCGACTTCGCAGCGCCCGCTCCGAGACTCACCTTGAGCGCGCCTTCGTAGGCGC
>VBDL01000034.1 GCA_005884255.1 Betaproteobacteria bacterium
GCAATGCTGCGCCCGCTGGCCAGCGTGCTGGCGGCGGCGCTGAGCGTGACCGTCTGGCCAGCAGTCGGCGCCGCGGGCGTGGCGTCGATGTGCGCCGTGACAGTGCTCACCGCGGCCACCGCTGCCGCGGCGTCGAGCATGCCGGCACCGCAGGTGGTGGTGGTGCAGTAGCACTCGTCTTGCTTGGTCGCATCGGGTGCGCGGCACTGCGGCACCGTCGCGTCGCTGCCGGTCGTGGGGAAGGCGCGGGCGGTCGACTTCAGCGCCGCGATCACCGCCGCCGGCGTCAGCGAGGGCTGCTGCGACAGCATCAGCGCGACCGTGCCCGAGACCAGCGGCGCCGAGAAGCTGGTGCCGACGCTGATGTTGAAGCTGTCGCTGTAAATCGACGCCGTCGGCCCCTGCGTGCCGCTGTTGGTGGCGGCGAGGATGGGGTAGAGGCAGGCGCCGCTCAAGTTGACGCAGTTGCCGCCCGGCGCGCTGATCGTCACCTCCGGCCCGAGGCTGGAGAAGCCGACCTTGGTGCCGATATGGCGCAGTCCGGCCACCGCGATCACGCCGGCGCAGTTCGCCGGCGTGCCGACGGCGAGCCCTTCGCTGTTGCCGGCCGATGCGACGACCACCACCTTGGCCGCGGTGAGCTGCGCCATCGCGTCGATGTAGCCGAACTCGCAGGCGCCCTCGCTGCCGAGGCTGAGGTTGAGCACGCGCGCCGGCGTGGTGTTGGTGGCCAGGCCCGGCACCGCAATGCCGGCCGCCCACTTCATGCCGGCGATGATGTCGGAGTCGTAGCCGCCGCACTTGCCGAGCACGCGCACCGGCAGCAGCTTGCTGCCCCAGGACACGCCGGCCATGCCGACGCCGTTGTTGCTGGCCGCGCCGATCAGGCTGGACGTCAAGGTGCCGTGCCAGGAGCTGTCTTCACCCACGTACAGTTTCGTCGTGGGATCTGGGTCAAGGCAGTGATAGAAAGGGCCGGAGGGATCGTTGACCTCGGTGGTCGTGACCCAATCGCCAGGATCGGACGCGTCGCTGTCACGGCCTCCGCCGTCGTTGGCCGTCGCCGCGTTCGAGATCATGTCGTAGCCGGCGAGCAGCTTGCCGGCGAGATCGGGATGCTCGCTGCGCACGCCGGTGTCGAGCACGGCGACAACGATGCTGTCGCTGCCGGTGTTCAGGTCCCACGCGCCGGCGGCGTTGATGCTCGCCAGCACGGCGCTCGTCGGCGCCTTCAGGTACCACTGGCCCACGGCCGGGCCGCCCGTGCTGCCGACGATGGCCGGCCCTTGCGCGTACAGCGGATCGTTCGGCACCTTCAGGGCGCGGCGGCGATGGTCGACCACCGCGTACTCGACATCGGCCTCCTGCGCGAGGCGGCGCGCCAGCGCGGCGCCGGACACCCCGCTGGCGGTGAGCACCTGCGTGCGCTCATCGAGTGCCCGGCCCGCGCCGAGGCTCAGGCCGATGCGGCCGCCGAGCTCGCTGGCTCGCGCGGCCAGTTTCTCGCTCGCCTCGGCGGCGCTGGCCGTAGCCAACAGGGCGTGCTTGCGCGTCAGCACCGAGCTCGCCTTGAATTTGACGATGACGCGAGCCGTGTCGCCCGGCTCGGCCATCGGCTTCGTGCCGCGCGCGGGGTTGCGCTCGCCTTGGGCGGCGGCCAGGCCCGCGAAGAGCAGCAAAGCCACGGCCAAGCCCCGGCGAAACACGGGCGGGAGAGGCGTCGTCATCGTCGTCGAGCGTGAACAAGAGTGGCCGAGTGTAGGTGCGGCCATGTGTCCGGCTCGTTGCCAAAAGCAGCGGGATTGCGCGCGCCACCCAACGCGTCTATACAGAAAATGTAACAGCAAGAGGTAACAAGAATGTGGCGCGAGGCCCGTCCGAGCTCGCCCGAGGCCGCCAGCAACGCCAAGCCCCGCCGGCGAGACGCCCTCGTCCCGGCGATCCGCGTCCTGCTGGCCAACGATCGCCAGATCATCCTGTGGGGTCTCGAGAGGCTGATAGACGCGCAAGCACCGCGCATGAAGGTGGTCGCCAAGGCCATCAGCAACGCCGAGTTGCTGAGCCAGACCGTAAGGCATCACCCCGACGTGACCCTTCTCGACCTCGATCTGGATGGCGAGAACACCGTCGACCTCATTCCCTCGCTGCTACGCGACGCGAACGCACGGGTGCTGATCCTCAGCGGCAGCAGCGACAAGCGGATGCTCGACCGCGCCGTCCTCAACGGCGCGCACGGCATCCTGCACAGGGAAGAGCCGGCGGAAGCCATCGTCAAGGCCATCGAGAAGGTGTGCGGGGGCGAACTCTGGCTCGATCGGGGCAGCATCGGCAGCCTGTTCACGAAGCTGTCGGGCAACACCCCACCGGACCCCGAGGCACGGCGCCTGGAGGTGCTCACCCCCAAGGAACTCGACATCGTCGCCGCCGCGAGCTGGCGGGCATGCTCTACATGAGCGAGCACACGCTGCGCAACCGCTTGTCCAAAATCTACGGCAAGCTGGACGTGGCGAACCGCCTGGACCTGTTCGCCTACGCCAGTCAACACGGGCTGGGACGGCCTGCGCGCACGGGCTGACCGGCCACCCTGGCCGCCTCCGGGACGTTTGCCCATTCGCGTTCGGTACGGCTGCCCTATGCAACAAAAGGACAGGCCTCTCCTGCGTCCGGGAATCCTTTCGCCTAGGGTTTGAATGCGGGCTGTCGTCGCGGCCAATCGCAGGTCCAAACGGCGCAACCCGCTCACCGAGGAAAGGAGTTCGCCATGCGTGAAGTGGATCAAACGGTTGAGAAGCTCGACCTGAAGATCGAAGAGCTCGAAGAGCGGATCGCCCCGACGGCAGTCGGTCAACTGGGCTATGAAGGCCAGCCGGGCAACCAAGGCAACGGTCTGCTGGGGTATGAAGGCCAACCGGGCAACCAGGGCGGTGGCAAGCACAACCCGTGAGTGAGGACGCAGCCGCCCGGTAGAACGAGACTTTCGGCCTCGCGAGGGTGCCGCCGTGGGGCCATCCGCCAGCATGAACCCGGCGACCCCGCCGCGCGAGTCATGCGGCGGGTATCCGCGGCTGCGTGACGATCTGCGCATCAGCCGGCAAAGCACGCGCGAGGGCACCGTCTACGTCATCGGCGCACCGGACGATGTGCGCTTCTTCCGCTTCGGGGAGTCGGAATACTTCGTCGCCCGTCAGCTCGACGGCGCCACCTCCCCTGAGGAAATCCGCCACCGCGCCGAGGCGAGGTTCGGCAGCCCGCTGCCGGCCGAGACGCTGGAGAAGTTCCTGAATCAGGCCCGCGGCATCGGGCTGTTGCAAGGGGAAGGCGCGCCATCCGACCACGGCCCCTCCGCGGCCGGACGCGGACAGATCCGCGGCGACCCGCTGTACCTGCGGCTCAAGGCCATCGACCCGGACCGGCAGCTGCAATGGCTGCTGCCCAAGTTCCGCTTCTGCTTCACGCGCGGCTTCGTGGTCTGCAGTGCGCTGCTGGGGCTGCTGGCGTCGGCCATCCTCCTCGGCAACGCGGCGGACATCCACGCGGAGTTTTCGCGTCTGTACAGCCTCCACGGCCTCGCCTACGCCTGGCTCACCGTGCTCGCGACGATGGCCAGCCACGAATACGCCCACGGCCTGGCCTGCAAGCATTTCGGCGGGCGGGTGCGCGAGATGGGCTTCATGCTGATCTACCTGCAGCCGGCGGTGTATTGCAACGTCAACGACGCCTGGCTGTTCGCCGAGAAATCGAAGCGCTTGTGGGTGGCCGCAGCGGGGCCGTACCTGGACATGCTGCTGTGGGCGATCGCGACGATCACGTGGCGCGTGACGGACCCCGACAGCGGGGTGCATTTCGTCGCGCTGGTGGTGATGGTCACCACCGTGGCGCGCACCCTGCTCAACCTGAACCCCCTCATCAAGCTCGACGCCTACTACTTCCTGGCCGACCTGGTCGAAATCCACAATCTGCGCCTGCGCGCCTTCCGCTACCTGGGCGGGCTGTGGCGCCGTCTGTGGGGAGGGCCGGCGACCGACACGCCGACGGCGCGCGAGCGGCGCATCTTCGTCGCCTATGGCGTGCTCGCCGGCGTCTATTCCGTCCTGCTGCTGGGCTACGTCGCCGCCTGGTTGGGCCAGTTCCTCGTCGAGCGTTACCGGGGACTGGGTTTTCTCATCTTCATGGGACTGCTCATCATGATCTTCAGGCATCCTCTGAACCAGTCGCTGCACGCGCTGCCCGAGCGCCTGCGCTCGGGGCTCGCGGGCTCCGGCTCGATGAAACGGCGGCTCCGCATCGCGGTGCCCGCCATCCTGGCGCTGCTGGCCGTGCTGCCGGTGCCGATGACGGTCTCCGGCGGCTTCACTGTGCTGCCGACCCAGAACGCCGACCTCCGTCCCGAGGTGGATGGCGTCGTCGAGGCGGTCTACGTCAAGGAGGGCGACCGGGTCGAGAAGGGGGCGCTGGTGGCCCGGCTGTCCAACCGCGACCGCCAGGCCGCGCTCGACCAGCTCGACGCGTCGATCCAGGAGAAGCAGGCCAAGCTCAAGATGCTGCGTCTCGGGGCGCGTGGCGAGGACATCGCGCTGCTGCGCCAGCGGCTGGCGACGGCCGGCACGCGCGAGTTCGAGACGAAGCAGCGCTATGCCGAGGAAAAGCAGCTGCTCGCGGCCCGCCTGGCCGCCGCCCGAGCCGGCGCGAGCAAGGCCGCCGAGCAGCTGAAGTTTGCCGAGGAGAAATTCGTGCACATGCAGCCGCTGGAAGGCAGCGGCGCCATTTCTCCGCTCGAACTCAAGGAAGCCCAGGCCGACGTCGTGGTGCGGCGCAGTGCGCTGGAGGAGGCCGAGGCCGCGCTGCAATACGTGCGCGCGCAGAACCTGGAGGAGCGCCGCCAGGAGATGGCGCTGGCCGCAGCCAGCCGGCTGGAGGCCGAACGCGAACTGCAACGGCTGCTCGCCGGCAGCCGCCCGGAAGAGATCGAAGCCGGGGCCGCCGAGGTCGCCAGCCTCGAAGCGCGGCGCGCCGACCTGCGCGACCAAATCCTGCGCGCGCAGATTCGCGCCCCCCATGCCGGCGTGATCACGACCCCCCGGCTGGAGGAGATGGTCGGCCAGCACGTGGCCAAGGGCGGCTTGATCGCCAAGGTCCACGATCTGCACCAGGTCACCGCCGAGATCTCGGTGGCCGAACGCGACATCGCCGACGTGCGGGTCGGCCAGCCGGTGCGGCTCAAGGCCCGCGCCTACCCGGGCCAGGTCTTCGAGGGGACGGTGACCGGCATCGCGCCGGCCACCGCCGCGTCGGACCACCCCTCCGGCTCGAAGGTCGTGCGCGTCAGGACGGTGATCGACAACGCGGGCGGCCTGCTCAAGTCCGACATGACGGGCTTCGCCAAGATCGAAGCCGCCGACCGGCCGCTGATCGCGGTGCTGGGGCACGACCTGGTGAGCACCTTGCGCGTCGAATTCTGGTCATGGTGGTAGACCGTGGACAGCGCCATCGAATCCCCTGCCGCCGGCGCTGCGCAACGCCCCGCCGATGCCCGACCGCTCAAGGCCGGCGTGATGCCGCTGTTCTCGACCTGGGTGTACCTCTGCGAGAACGGGCCAGGCCACCTGAACGAAGCGCTGGAGCAGCTCGCCCACCGCCTGATGCAGGACGAACGCAACGCCGGCCACCGCACGAACGCCGGGGGGTGGCACTACGCCGACGATCTCTTCCTGCTGGACGAACCGGTGGTCCGGACCCTGCGCAGCCGCATGGAGCAGCACGTGCAGGCCTTCCTCAACCACTTCCGCCCGGAGGCGCGCAAGAAGCAGGACCGCTTCCGCCTGAAGGGCTGGATCAACGTGAACCGCGCGGGCGACTTGAACCTGCTGCATTGCCACCCGGGCAGCTTTCTCTCCGCCGTCTATTACGTGCGCGTCCCGCAGCCCATGCGTGGCGGTGACATCGTGTTCCGCGACCCGCGCGGCCCAGCCGTGGCGATGTACGAAACGCCC
The DNA here is from genome assembly GCA_005884255.1 of Betaproteobacteria bacterium. Taxonomy (GTDB): domain Bacteria; phylum Pseudomonadota; class Gammaproteobacteria; order Burkholderiales; family Burkholderiaceae_C; genus VBDL01. Next base: position 5,991 of record VBDL01000034.1, read on the forward strand.
GGTATCGAGCTGCCGTGGGTCGGCAGCGGCACCGGCATGCCGTTTTCGCCGACCACCGGCCAGTTGCTGCTGTTCCCGGCCTGGCTCGAGCATCGCGTCGAGCCTTTCCAGGGCGAAGGCGAGCGCATCTCGATCGCCTTCAACGCCACCAACCCCTGAGTGCGCTTCAGCGCGCGACCACACGCACCATCTCGAGCACCTTGTTCGAGTAGCCCCATTCGTTGTCGTACCAGGACACCACCTTCACGAAGGTGCTGTCCAGCGCGATGCCGGCCTCGGCATCGAACACCGAGGTGCAGGGCTCGCCGCGGAAGTCGGTGGCGACCACCTTGTCCTCGGTGTAGGCCAGCACGCCCTTGAGCGCGCCCTGCGACTGCGACTTCATCTCGGCGCAGATCTCGGCGTAGGTGGCCGGGTTGTTCAGCTCGACCGTGAGGTCGACCACCGACACGTCGGACGTCGGCACGCGGAAGGCCATGCCGGTGAGCTTCTTGTTCAGCTCAGGGATCACCACGCCCACCGCCTTGGCTGCGCCGGTCGACGACGGGATGATGTTCTCGAGGATGCCGCGGCCGCCGCGCCAGTCCTTGTTGCTGGGCCCGTCGACCGTCTTCTGCGTCGCAGTGGTCGCATGGATGGTGGTCATCAGGCCGCGCTTGATGCCCCACTTGTCGTTCAGCACCTTGGCCACCGGGGCCAGGCAGTTGGTGGTGCACGAGGCGTTGGAGATGATCGCCTGGCCGGCATAGCTCTTGTCGTTGACGCCATAGACGAACATCGGCGTGTCGTCCTTCGACGGCGCGCTGAGGATGACCTTTTTCGCGCCGGCCTTCAGGTGCTTCTCGCCGGTTTCCTTGGTGAGGAAAAGGCCGGTGGACTCGACCACGATGTCGGCGCCGACCTCGTTCCACTTGAGTTCCGCAGGATCCTTCACCGCGGTCAGGCGGATCTTCTGGCCGTTGACGATCAGCGTGTTGCCGTCGACCGCGATGTCGCCCTTGAAGCGGCCGTGCACGCTGTCGTACTTCAGCATGTACGCGAGGTAGTCGGGCTCCAGCAGGTCGTTGATGCCGACGACCTCGATGTCCTTGAAGTTCTGCACCGCGGCACGAAACACCATGCGCCCGATGCGGCCGAAGCCGTTGATGCCGATCTTGATAGCCATGTTGGGATCCTCTTTCTCTCAGCCTTGCAAAACAGCCCGCACGGTGTCCGCCACGTTCTGCGCGGTGAACCCGAATGTCTTGAACAGCACGCCGGCCGGCGCGCTTTCGCCGTAGCGGTCGATGCCGACGACGGCAGAGCAGCCGTACTTCCACCAGTAGTCGGTGACGCCGGCCTCGACCGCGATGCGCGGCAGGCCCTTGGGCAGCACGCTGGTCTTGTAGTCTGCGCCCTGGCGGTCGAACACCGAGGTGCTGGGCATCGAGACCACGCGCACCGCGATGCCTTGCACCGCCAGCATCTGCTGCGCATGCAGCGCGAGCTGCACCTCGGAGCCGGTGCCGATGATCACGGCCTGCGCCTTCTTCTTCAGCCCCACCTCGCTCGGCTCGGCCAGCACGTAGGCGCCGCGGGCGATGTCGTCGAGGCCGGACTTCGGCGCATACGGCAGGTTCTGCCGCGACAGCAGCAGCGCCGTCGGACGGTTCTTGCTCTCCAGCGCCTTGGCCCACGCCACCGCAGTCTCGGCGGTATCGCCCGGGCGCCAGACATCCAGCCCCGGGATCAGCCGCAGCGACGCCGCATGCTCGATGCTCTGGTGCGTCGGGCCGTCTTCGCCGAGGCCGATGCTGTCGTGCGTGAACACGTGGATCACGCGCTGCTGCATCAGCGCGGCCATGCGGATCGCGTTACGGCTGTAGTCGCTGAAGGTGAGGAAGGTGCCACCGTAGGGGATGTAGCCGCCGTGCAGCGCGATGCCGTTCATCACCGCGGCCATGCCGAACTCGCGCACGCCGTAGTTGATGTGGCGCCCGCCGTTGGGCGTGCCCTGCGCATCGAAGCGCAGCGGCTGCGTGCTGCTGGTGTTGGTGAGGTTCGAGCCGGTGAGGTCGGCCGAGCCGCCGATCATCTCGGGCAGCGCCTTGGTGAAGGTTTCCAGCGCGAGCTGGCTCGCCTTGCGCGTGGCCACCGTGTCGGCCTTGGTGTGCGCGCCCACCGCGGCATCGACGGCGGCCTGCGCGAAGTGCGCCGGCAGCTCGCCCTTCATGCGACGCAGGAACTCGGCGGCGAGCTCCGGGTGCGCGGCCTTGTAGATGGCGAAGCGCGCGGCCCAGCCCTCTTCGGCGGCCTGTCCGCTGGCCTTGGCGTCCCACTGCTCGTAGGCGGCCTCGGGCAGCACGAAGGGCTCGTGCGACCACGACAGACGGTCGCGCGTGAGCTTGATCTCCTCGGCGCCGAGCGCCTCGCCGTGCGCCTTGGCGGTGCCGGCGCGGTTCGGCGAGCCCTGGCCGATCGTCGTCTTGCAGATGATGATCGACGGCTTGTCGCTGCTGTGCTTGGCCTGCGTGATGGCGGCGTCCACCGCTTCGACGTCGTGCCCGTCGATCGGGCCGACGACGTTCCAGCCATAGGCCTTGAAGCGCTTGCCGGCATCGTCGATGTACCAGGGCGCGACGGCGCCGTCGATGCTGATGCCGTTGTCGTCGTAGAAGGCGATCAGCTTGTTCAGCTTCCACGCGCCGGCCAGCGCGCAGGCCTCGTGGCTGATGCCTTCCATCAGGCAGCCGTCGCCCATGAACACATAGGTGTGGTGGTCGACGATCGGGTGGCCGGGGCGGTTGAACTCGTGCGCCAGCAGCCGCTCGGCAAGCGCCATGCCCACCGCATTGGCCAGGCCCTGGCCCAGCGGGCCGGTGGTCGTCTCGACGCCGGGCGTGAGGCCCACTTCCGGGTGGCCCGGCGTCTTGCTGTGCAGCTGGCGGAACGAGCGCAGCTCGCTCATCGGCAGGTCGTAGCCGGTGAGGTGCAGCAGCGCGTAGATCAGCATCGAGCCGTGGCCGTTGCTCAGCACGAAGCGGTCGCGGTCGGCCCACTGCGGATTGGTCGGGTTGTGCTTCAGGTGGCGGCCCCACAGCGCGACCGCGATTTCGGCCATGCCCATCGGGGCGCCAGGGTGGCCGGAGTTGGCTTGCTGCACGGCATCCATCGCCAGCGCGCGGATGGCATTGGCCATCAGTTCGCGGTGGCCGTTGGCCGTGGAAGGGAGATCGCGGGTCGGAGAGGAGGCCATGCGGGGGAAGGAAGTCGGAGGGCGGGGGGAGCCCCGGATTTTAAGGGCGCCGAAGTTTCAGCCCAGGAACCAGTTGACGACGCCGGGATAATCGCCAGCCATGCAAGGCCTGCACCTCACCGCCGACCTGCGCGGCTGCGCCCCGGCGCCGCTGCTGTGCGACTCCGCTGCGCTGCGCGCGCTGTGCCTGGCCGAAGTGCAAGCGGCGGGCCTGACGCCGGTGGGCGAGCTGTTCCACCCGTTCGGCGCGGGCCAGGGTGTGACCGGAGTCGCGCTGCTGGCCGAGTCGCACCTCGCGTTGCACACGTGGCCCGAGCTGCGGGCGGTGACGCTGGACGTCTACGTCTGCAATCTCGGTGGCGACAACTCCGCACGTGCTCGCAAGCTGCTCGACCGCCTGCTCCTCGCGTTCGCCGCCGAGCACGTCGAGCGCCACGAACTGCAACGAGGCAACACATGAATCTCCCTGCGCTGATCCTCGCGGCGGGCCGCGGCGAGCGCATGCGGCCGCTGACCGACCACACCCCGAAGCCGCTGCTGCCGCTGCGCGGCAAACCGCTGATCGAGTGGCATCTCGAGGCGCTGGCACGCGACGGCGTGCGCGAGGTGGTGATCAACACCGCGTGGCTGGAAGAGCAGTTCCCCGCTGCCCTGGGCGACGGCTCGCGCTGGGGTCTCACGATCCACTACTCGATGGAAGGCCGCGACCACGGCGGCGCGCTCGAAACCGCTGGCGGCATCGCCAAGGCGCTGCCGCTGCTCGGCGACGCCTTCTGGGTCGTCTCGGCCGATATCTTCGCGCCCGATTTCCGCTTCGATGCGCGCGTGGCGCAAGGCTTCGCGGCCGGCGACGCGTTGGCGCACCTGTGGCTGGTGCCCAACCCACCCTTCCATGCCCGCGGCGACTTCGGCATCGGCGCCGACGGCCTGGGCCTGGCCGACGGCACCGGCCCCGATGGCCAGCGCTGGACCTACGCGAACCTCGCGCTGGTGCGCGCGCAACTGTGCGCTCACATTCCTGCCGGCACGCACGCACCCTTGGGCCCGCTGCTCTACGAGGGCATGCGCGCGCGACGCATCGGCGTCGCGCGCTACGGTGGCCGTTGGGACAACATCGGCACGCCGCAGCATCTGGCGCAGGCGCAGCAGCCATTGGGGTGAACCCGAAGGTCGCGCACAACCAACTTGGGGGGTGGCCGATCCGAGCGGCGGCTCCTAGCATCCCGGCACCAACGCCCTTCGAGGAGCTTCCCATGCGATTTGCCCTGCGCGCCGGCCTGCTCGGCGCCCTGACCTTGACCGCGATGCTGGCCCAGGCGGGCGGCGTGAAGACCGACGACGAATCCGTCTACCGCCCGACCGGCAAGGGCTACGGCGAGCTCGACGACTCGCCCGGCGCCTTCGCGCGCTGGAAGGCCGCCACCAAGGGCAGCCCCACCACCAACGGCATCAACTATCACGGCGGGCCGGTGATGCTGGGCACGAACAAGATCTACTACATCTGGTACGGCAACTGGACGGGCAACAATGCGCCAGCCATCCTCACCGACTTCGCGCAGAACATCGGCGGGTCACCGTACTTCAACATCAACACGGCCTACTACAACGGGTCGAACGCGCACGTCAGCAACTCCGTCCTCTATGGCGGCTACGCGAACGACAACTACTCGCAAGGCACGTCGCTCAGCGACGCGCAGATCCAGACGGTGGTGGCCAATGCGATCACCACCGGCGCGCTGCCCAAGGACACCAACGGCGTGTACTTCGTGCTGACCTCGGCCGACGTCACCGCCTCGTCGGGCTTCTGCACGCAGTACTGCGGCTGGCACACGCACGGCACGATCGATGGCAGCGACATCAAGTACTCGTTCGTCGGCAACCCCGACCGCTGCCCGAGTTCCTGCGCCGCGCAGACCACCAGCCCGAACGGCAACGCCGGCGCCGACGGCATGGCCAGCATCATTGCGCACGAGTTGGAGGAAGCCGTGACCGACCCGGACCTCAACGCCTGGTACGACCGCCGTGGCTACGAGAATGCCGACAAGTGCGCGTGGACCTTCGGCACCGAATCGACAGCGTCCAACGGCTCGAAGTACAACATGACGCTGGGCAGCCGCCAGTACCTGATCCAACGCAACTGGGTCAACGCCAGCGGCGGCTATTGCGACGTGAAATACCCGTGATGATCTTCCGCCGCCTGCTGCTCGGGGCGCTCGCGCTGGCGCCCCTGGCGGCGCGGCCGCAGACCGGCCGCGTGCCCACCGTCACGCGGCTGGTGAAGCTCTTTCTCGACCTCGAGGCCGAGCTGCTGCTGGCGCAGCGTGACGGCTACCGCACTGCACTGGAAAGCCGGCTCACCGACGATTTCGAGATGCGCGTCGCCTCGCGGCCCGGGCGGCCGATCCCGCGTGCAGAGTGGCTCGACAACTCGCTGCAGCACAAGCCCGCAGCGATGGAGATCGAGCAGATGGCCGTGCACGACGAGGGCCCGGCCGCCGTCGCCAGCTTCCTGCTGCGCCCGCACGCCAAGCGCGAGGTGGCACTGTTCATCGTCGACACCTGGGTGCGCGACGGCGACGACTGGCGCCTGAAGACGCGCTACGCCGCGCCGGTGCCGCCGCGCAGCCCGCGTGTCATGGGTGAAGGCGAGACCAAAGAGCCGGTGATCCCCAAACGCTACTGATCGATCACTGTGCCAGCGGCGCAGTGATCGCGTCGATGCGCGCCAGCATCTCCGGCGTCAGCTTGTCGATCACGGCGAGCGCGCCCAGGTTGCTCTGCAGCTGAGACAGCTTCGACGCGCCGGTGATCACGGTGCTGACGTGCGGGTTCCTCGCTGCCCACGCAATGGCCAGTTGCGCGACGCTGGCGCCGAGCTCGGCGGCGATCGGCTCGAGCTTGGCCACCGCGGCGTTCTTCGCGCTGTCGAGCAGCGTCTTGTGCAGGAAGTCCATGTTCTTCAGCGCGCCGCGGCTGTCCTGGGGAATCGTGCCGCCGTGGTACTTGCCCGTGAGCAGGCCCGACGCGAGCGGGCTCCAGGTGGTCAGCCCCAGGCCGATCTCGTCGTACAGGCGCGCGTACTCGCGCTCGACGCGCTGGCGATGGAACAGGTGGTACTGCGGTTGCTCCATCACCGGCTTGTGCAGGTGGTGGCGTTCGGCAATCTCCCACGCGGCGCGGATGTCGTCGGCCGCCCACTCGCTGGTGCCCCAGTACAGCGCCTTGCCCTGCGTGATGATGTCGCTCATCGCACGCACCGTCTCCTCGATCGGCGTGTGCGGATCGGGCCGGTGGCAGTAGATGAGGTCGATGTGCTCCAGCTCGAAGCGCTTCAGGGACCCATCGATCGCCTGCATCAAGTATTAATTTCGTCGACACGATGTAGTTCAGCCGCGGCCAGCCGAGCTTCTTGAAGGCCTGGCCCATCACCGTCTCGCCCTGGCCCATCGCGTAGGCCTCGGCGTTGTCGAAGAAGTTCACGCCGGCGTCGTAGGCGGCGGCCAGCATTTCCACCGCAGCATGGACGTCGACCTGGTTGTGGTACGTGACCCAGGAGCCGAGCGAGAGCGTGCTCACTTGCAGGCCGCTGCGGCCGAGGCGTCGGTAGTTCATCGCGTTTCCCTTGCGTTGGAGCGGGCGATGTTAGCCACGCTCGATGGCCCCTGCCGCGATGCGAGAATCCGCGCCCATGGTCGATCTCTACGCCGACATGTTCGAGCTCGCGCCGGTGTCGCTGTGGCTCGAGGACTACAGCGCGCTGAAGTCGCTGTTCGAGCGCTGGCGCGCCGAGGGCGTGCGCGATCTGCGTGCCCATCTGCGCGGGGACCGCGCGCGCATCGCCGAGTGCTCGCGCTGCCTGCAGGTGCTGCGCGTGAACCGCCGCACCTTGCAGCTCTACGGCGCGCAAAGCCAGGACGAGCTGGTGGCCAATCTGCACGAGGTGTTCCGCGACGACATGTTCGAGCAGCTCGTCGAGGAGCTGAACGCGTTGTGGAGCGGGCGCCTCGGCTTCTCCAGCCAGACGGTGAACTACTCCCTGTCCGGCAAGCGCCTCGCGATCCTGCTCAACGCCACCGTGCTGCCCGGCCACGACCACGACTGGAGCCGCGTGCTGCTGGCGATCGAAGACATCACCGAGCGCAGCCGCGCCGAGCGTGCGCTGCGTGCGAGCGAGCAGTACGCGAAGGGCCTGTTCGAGCATTCGCCGGTGTCGCTGTGGGTGGAGGACTTCTCCACCATCAAGCACTTGTTCGACGAGGTGCGCGCGCGTGGCATCGACGACTTCCGCACCTTCATCGACGTGCATCCGGAGTTCGTCACGCGCTGCATGCAGGAGATCCGCGTCATCGACGTGAACCGGCAGACGCTCACGATGTTCCGCGCGCCGGACAAGTCCACCTTGCTCGGCGCCCTCGAGCGCGTGTTTCGCGACGACATGCGCGCGCACTTCGCCGAGCAGCTCGTCGACTTGTGGCACGGCAAGCTGTTCCAGCAGCGCGAGGTGCTGAACTACGCGCTCGACGGCGAGCCGGTGCATGTGTATCTGCAGTTCTCGGTGCTGCCCGGCTGCGAGCAGCGCTGGGAGCAGGTGCTGGTGTCGCTGACCGACATCACCGCGCGCAAGAAGGCCGAGGCCTACCTCG
>VBDL01000035.1 GCA_005884255.1 Betaproteobacteria bacterium
CGGCCGGTGTGCGAGGTGTGTCGCGTTTTGCGACACGCCGCCCGCGCCGCGCTGGCCTGCGTGCTCGCATGCATCGGCTGCGACGCCGCGGCCGAGCCGCCGGCGCGCTGGCGCGACTGCACCGAACCATCCTGCCCTTGGCTGGTCACGCTGCATCCGGGCCGTTTCCTGATGGGCTCGCCCGTCTCCGAGGTCGGCCGCCTGCCCAACGAAGGCCCGCGGCACCCGGTCCACATCGCCTACCGCCTGGCCGTGACGGAGACACCGATCACCCGCGGGCAGTTTCGCGCCTACGTGCGAGCCACGGGTCGTCGCCCCGCTGGCGGCTGCAATGCATGGAATGGCCGCGCCTGGCAGGTCGACAAGGCGCGCGACTGGGAACACCCGGGGTTCGCTCAGACCGACGACGATCCCGTGGTGTGCGTGAGCTGGCACGAGGCGCAAGCCTATGCCTGCTGGCTGAGCCTGAAGACCGGTCACGACTATCGGCCGCTGAGCGAGGCCGAGTGGGAGTTCGCGGCGCGCGCCGGAAGTGCCGCACGCTATGCCTTCGGCGACGACGAGCGTGCACTGTGCGCCCACGCCAATGTCGCCGACCGCGCTGCGCGCTCTGCGCTCGCAAAGGTGCAGACCGATTGCGACGACGGCTTCGCCTACACGGCGCCGGTGCGCAGCTTTCCGCCCAATGCCTGGGGTCTCTACGACATGCACGGCAACGTGTGGCAATGGGTGCGCGACTGCTACGCCGACCAGAGCTACGAAAGCGCGCCGACCGATGGCTCCGCCGTGCAGATCCGCCCGTGCCTCGAGCGCGTCCTCAGAGGCGGGGGATGGAACAATGGCTCGGACATGCAGCGCCTGGCCTACCGCGACCACGACCGCCCGAGCGGCCGCCACGCCAATACCGGGCTTCGCCTGGCGCGGACGCTGCCATGAGCTTTGAAAAAGTGAAGCAAGCCGATAGGCCGGATTCTGTGCGGCAGGTTTCCCTGCCGTGACCGCCATTCCTCTGGGCCGCCGCATCGCTGCGGCAGCTCGGTGCCACCTACCCGCCGGCTCCGCGGACCACATCATCGCCGGCCTATTTGGTGTTGCTGCGCGTAGAGATTGCCCGTTTCACCCGAACTGAATCGGCTCGTCTCTGTTGCTCTGATCCTCACCTCGCGGTGGGCAGCCGTTAGCTGCTACGCTGTCCTGTGCAGTCCGGACCTTCCTCCAGTGCCGCCTTTCGGCGCTTGCACCAGCGGCGGCCTGGCTTGCTTCACACCGACAATTATCGCGCTCACGGCATACCGGAGGGTTCATGAAGGCCAATGACGTTCTCGCCACCATCGGCAACACGCCGCACGTGCGCATCAACCGGCTGTTCGGCGCCACGCACGAGGTGTGGGTCAAGTGCGAGCGCGCCAACCCCGGCGGCTCGATCAAGGACCGCATCGCCTTGGCGATGATCGAGGACGCCGAGGCGCGCGGCCTCTTGAAGCCCGGCGGCACCATCGTCGAGCCGACCTCGGGCAATACCGGCATCGGCCTGGCAATGGTCGCGGCGGTCAAGGGCTACACGCTGATCCTCGTGATGCCCGACAGCATGAGCATCGAGCGGCGGCGGCTGATGCTCGCCTACGGCGCGCGCTTCGAGCTGACGCCGCGCGAAAAGGGCATGAAGGGCGCGATCGCGCGGGCGCTGGAGATCGTGGAGAGCACGCCCAGCGCCTGGATGCCGCAGCAGTTCGACAACCCGGCCAACGTCGACGTGCATGCGAGGACCACGGCGCGCGAGATCCTCGATGACTTCCCCGAAGGCATCGAGGCGCTGATCACCGGCGTCGGCACCGGCGGCCACATCAGCGGCTGCGCGCAGGTGCTCAAGGCCGCGTGGCCGGCGCTGAAGGTCTATGCGGTGGAGCCGAGCGCGTCGCCGGTGATCAGCGGTGGCCAGCCGTCGCCGCACCCGATCCAGGGCATCGGCGCGGGCTTCATTCCGAAGAACCTCAACACGTCGCTGCTCGATGGCACCGTCCAGGTCGAGGCCGAGGCCGCGCGCGAGATGGCGCGCCGCTGTGCGCGCGAGGAGGGCCTGCTCGTGGGCATCTCGTCGGGCGCCACCTTGGCCGCGATCGCGCAGAAGTTGCCGGAACTGCCGGTGGGCGCCCGCGTGCTCGGCTTCAACTACGACAGCGGCGAGCGCTACCTGTCGATCGAAGGCTTCCTGCCTGCCTAGCTGACGGCACCCGGTCGCGGTGTACCGCGACCACCCTCCGAGAGGGTGGCTCCTTGCTTGGGGCGGCCCGGCGCTGCGGAGCCTAGCTTGCCGCTTCCATCCACTGCGCCGTCTGCTGTTGCGCAGCGTCGCCGCTGTCGCGCAGGGCCTGGACCACGCCCTCGCGGTCGGCCGCCGGCCGGTTCTGGCTGAGCTTGTACTTGCCGATGATGGCGCGCAGCAGGGCGTCGATGTAGTCGGCCGGCGCATCGCTCACGCCCCAGGGCCGCGCTTGCGTCGCCTCGTGCCGCTCGGTCAGGCGCGTGACGAGGGCGCGCGCGGCGTGCACGTCGTCGATCACGCGCAACCGCCCGCGCGCCTGAACCATCACGTAGTTCCAGGTCGGCACGACCTTGCCGGTCTCGGCCTTGCTGGGGTACCAGCCGGGGCTGACATAGGCCTGCGGGCCCTGGAACACGACGAGCGCTTCGACGTCGGTGCGCGCCTCGCGCCACACCGGGTTGGCCCTCGCCACATGCCCGACCAGCGTGCCCAACGGCGCCGGCTCGGGGTCGAGCAGGAACGGCAGCGCGTTGGCTTCGAGGCCGTGCGGGCCGAGCGTGGTCAGCAGCCCCAGCGGGTGGGTGCGCAGCAGCTGCTGCAGCACCTCGGGGCGCGTCTCTTCGAAGTGGGTCGGCAGGTACATGAGGGGTCAGGTTGAAGTGACGGGTTCGCAGCGGACCTCGGTCTTCACCGAGTTGGCGATGAAGCAGGCCTCGTGGGCCGCGTGGTGCAGACGCTGCAGTTCGGCCGCATCCGGCTGCTTCGAGCCGCCGAACGACACGGCGGGCCTCAGCGTGACCACGGTCATCGCCATGCGGCCCTCGGCATTGCGTGCCATCACGCCGAGCGCGTCGTCGCGGTAGTCGTTCACCACCCAGCCGCCCTGCGCGGCCAGGTCGAGGAACCACAGCATGTGGCAGCTCGACAGCGCGGCGATGAAGGCCTCTTCCGGGTCGACGCCGCTGGCATCGGACAGCGGCACCGGCACGACGTGCGGCGACGACGAGGCGCTGACACGGGCGCCGCCGTCGAAGCGCCATTCATGCCGCCGGCTGTAGCGCTTGTCGATGAAGGGCTGTGCATTGCGTTGCCAGTGCACGCTGGCGCTGTGGTGGGCCATGGTCGATTCATCGTGGAGAATTGGCTTATCAGATTAGTCGCACATCCCGCCATGCGAGGAGCCAATTCGCCATGACGCGCGGAACCAATGCCCGACGCATCCCGCTGCGCCAGCAGGTGTACCTGCAGCTGCGTGCGGCCATCGAGCAAGGCACCTTCGCCCCCGGTGCGCGCCTGCCGCCGTCGCGCGAGCACGCGCATGTGCTGGGCGTGGCGCGCAACACCGTGCTGTGGGCGGTGGAGCGCCTGCAGGCCGAGGGCTACGTGGTGGCGCGCGTGGGCGACGGCAGCTATGTCGCGCCGGGCCTGGCCGCGCTGCGCGCCGACAGCGCGCGCAAGGCGCTGCCGCCCCCGGGCGGCGTCGCGCTGTCGCACCGCGGCCAGCTCGTGGCCGACACGGCGCTGCGCTGGCAGCCGCCGCTGGTGCCGGCGCGCGCCTTTCGCATCGGGCAGCCCGAGGTCGCCACGTTTCCCTTCGCGGTGTGGGACCGTCTGTCGCGCCAGGCGTCGATCGCGCAACGCCGCGCCACGGCGCAGTACCTGGACCCGGCGGGGCTGCCCACCTTGCGCGAGGCCATCGCGCAGTGGCTGCTCGTGTCGCGCGGCATTCGCTGCGAAGCGGCGCAAGTGCTCGTGACCTCGGGCTCGCAACAGGCCATCGACCTGATCAGTCGGTTGCTGCTCGACGTGGGCGACGAGGTGCTGGTCGAGGACCCGGGCTACCCCGGCATCCGCGCCTGCCTGCTCGGCCATGGCGCGCAGGTGCGGGCGGTGCCGGTCGATGGCGAGGGGCTGTGCATCGCGCACGGCGCGGCCCGCTGGCCGGCGGCGCGCATGGCGGTGGTCACGCCGACGCACCAGTTTCCGCTCGGCGTGCGCATGAGCCTGCCTCGCCGGCTGGCGCTGATCGAGTGGGCGAAGGCGCAGCGGGCGTGGATCGTCGAAGACGACTACGACGGCGAGTTCCAGTACGGCGCGCATCGCATCCCGGCGCTGTGCAGCCTGCCGCATGCCGAGCGCGTGCTCTATGTCGGCACCTTCTCGAAGACGCTGCATCCGGGGCTGCGCCTGGGCTTCATCGTGCTGCCGCACGCGCTGGCGCCGGCTTTCGCCAGCGCCAAGGCCTTGAGCGATCGCCACAGCCCGGGCGAGGCGCAGGAGGTGCTGGCGCGCTTCATCGCCGAGGGCCACCTGCTGCGCCACCTGCGGCGCATGCGCGAGCTGTATCTGCAGCGCCAGGGGGTGATGATCGACGCGCTGGCCAAGGCCAGCCGCGGTGCGCTGCGCCTGGCCGCGAGCGAGCAGGGCATGCACCTGGTGCACGAGCTGCCCGCCGGCCAGAGCGACGTGCCGCTCTCGGCGCGGGCGCGCGAGGCCGGCGTGTTCATGGCGCCGCTGTCGGCCTACACGATCGACTCGGCCCGGCGCGGCTGGCTGTTCGGCTACGCAGGCTATGAGGCGGCGGCCCTGCGCGCCGCGGCGCGCATCGTCGGCCCCTGGCTGGCCTGACGCGGGTTAGGCGTGTGCCGTCACGACGATCGGCGCGCCGCGCGTGATGATCATCGTGTGCTCGTACTGCGCGGAGAGATTGCCCGGTGCGCCGAACAGCGTCCAGCCATCGCGGCCTTCCGCGACGTAGCGGCGCGCCGGCGCCTGCGCTCTTCATCGCCTCGGCCAGCGCCACGCGGGTGGCGTGGCACAGCCGCGTCTTCAGCGGCGTGACCGGTGGCACGACGCGCTCGCCGGGAATGCCGTGCGGCGCTTGAGCGCGTCGACGTCGGCTTGCGTTTCAATGGTCATGCTTCGGCCCTCCCTTGGCCCGCCGCTTGTCGCGCACCACGACCTGCGAGCCGCGGCGATCGGTCTCGAAAAGCTGCGTCGCCTCGATCAGGTCGACGAGCTTGCGAAAGCCGTAGTTGCGCGAGTCGAAGCTCGCCTGGTTGGCGATCTGCGTGCCCACCGCGCCGAGCGTCGACCAGCCGTCTTCGCCGGCTGCGCCATCCACCGCATTGCGCAGCAGGCTCACTAGCTTCGCGTCGCGCTTCAGTTCAACGGCCGCCGGCTTCTTGCTCGCTGCGGCGGGCTTGCGCTTGGCGACGGGCGTCTCGTCCTCTTCCTCCGCTTCCTCACCGAGGCTCTCGAGGTAGAGGAAGCGCGAGCACGCGTTGACGAAGGGCATCGGCGTCTTCTTCGCACCGAAGCCATAGACCGTGGCGCCCTTGGCGCGCAGGTGCAGCACCAGCGGCGTGAAGTCGGCGTCCGACGAGACCAGGCCGAAGGCATCGGGCCGGTCGGTGTACAGCAGGTCCAGCGCGTCGATGGCCATCACCATGTCGGTCGCGTTCTTGCCCTTGCTGTGGTCGAACTGCTGGATCGGGCGGATCGCGTACTCGTGCAGGATGGCTTCCCAGCCCTTGAGCTCGCTCTTCTTCCAGTTGCCGTAGGCGCGGCGGATGTTGGCGATGCCGAACTTGGCCAGCTCGGCGAGGATCACGTCGATCTTCGCCGCCGGCGAGTTGTCGGCGTCGATCAGCAGCGCGATGCGCGCCTCGCCCGTCATGCGAGTCGCCATGCCAGCGTCTCGCCACCGCGCAGCGGCTTCAACTGCGCCTCGCCGAACGGCACGCTCTCGGGCAAGGTCCACGCCTCGCGCTTCAAGGTGACCGTGCCGCGGTTGCGCGGCAGCCCGTAGAAATCGGCGCCATGGAAGCTGGCGAAGCCTTCGAGCTTGTCGAGCGCCCCGGCGGCGTCGAACACCTCGGCGTACAGCTCCAGCGCGCTCAGTGCGGTGTAGCAGCCGGCGTGGCCCGCGGAATGTTCCTTGAGGTGCGCGGCGTGCGGCGCGCTGTCGGTGCCGAGGAAGAACTTCGGGCTGCCGGAGGTGGCCGCGGCGACGAGCGCGCGGCGGTGCGCCTCGCTCTTGAGCACCGGCAGGCAGTAGAAGTGCGGGCGCACGCCGCCGAGGAAGATGGCGTTGCGGTTGTACAGGAGGTGCTGCGGGGTGATGGTCGCCGCGGTGAACGGGCCGGCCTCGGCCACGTACTGCACGCCTTCGCGTGTGGTCAGGTGCTCGAACACGACCTTCAGCGACGGGAAGTCGTGGCGCAGCGGCTGCATCACGCGGTCGATGAACACCGCCTCGCGGTCGAACAGATCGACCTCGGGGTCGGTGACCTCGCCATGCACCAGCAACGGCAGACCTTCGCGCTGCATCGTCTCGAGCGTCGCGTAAGTCTTGTACAGGTCGGTGACGCCGGCATCGCTGTTGGTGGTGGCGCCCGCCGGATAGAGCTTCACCGCGACGATGCCCGCATCCTTCGCGCGACGGATCTCGTCGGGCGCCAGGTTGTCGGTGAGGTACAGCGTCATCAGCGGCTGGAAGTCGCTGCCGGCCGGGCGCGCGGCGAGGATGCGCTCGCGGTAGGCCAGCGCCTGCTCGGTGATCGTGACCGGCGGGCGCAGGTTGGGCATCACGATGGCGCGCGCGAACTGGCGCGCCGTGTGCGGCAGCACCGCGGCCAGCGCGGCGCTATCGCGCAGGTGCAAATGCCAATCGTCGGGGCGCGTGAGCGTGATCTGTGAGGGAACAACTGCATTCATGGCGTCGATTGTCCCACCGCGTGTATCAGCGAGCCCCCAGGCCGCCCAGGGGCGACCGCCCCCCGAGGGAGCCCAGGAACCTTGGGGCGGCCCGGCGTTTCCTTGGTGTTAGGCTCGCGGCCCATGAAGCCCGATCGAGCGCACGCCTGGCTGCGCCCGCTGCTCATCACCGCCAGCGCCTACGCGGTGACCGGCTGGCTGGCGCTGCTGCTGGCCATTCCCCCGGGCTATGCGTCACCGCTGTTTCCTGCCGCGGGCATCGCGCTGGCGGCGGTGCTGGTGTATGGCCGTGCTGCCTGGGCCGGCGTGTTCATCGGCTCGGCCATCACCAATGCGGCGCTGAGCATTTCGCAGCAGCAGACCGGCGCGGCCGCGTGGGTCCTGCCGCTGGCCATTGGCGCCGGCGCCACCTTGCAGGCCATCGCCGGTGCGGCACTGGTGCGGCGCTTCGCGCCGCAGCCGCTCACGCTGTCCGAGCCGCGTGACATCGCCCGCTTCTTCGTGTTCGGCGCCTTGCTCGCCTGCTTGGTCAGCACCAGCGTGGGCCACTTCGCGCTGTGGGCCAGCGACACGGTGCATGGTGGCGAGCTGGCGGCCGACTGGCTCACCTGGTGGGTCGGCGATGCGCTGGGCGTGCTGATCGCGTCGCCGATCGCGCTGAGCTTCATCGGCCGCCCGCGCGAGGACTGGCAGCCGCGTCGCGTCACAGTGGGCGTGTCGCTGATCCTCGTGACCCTGCTGATCGCGATGGCCATCGTGCTGATCGGCCGCTGGGACGAGCAGCGCACGCAAAGCCTGTTCGAGCGCGATGCCGCCGGCGCCAGCGATGCGCTGGCGCTGCGGCTGCAGGATCCGCTGCACGCGCTGGAGGCGGTGCGCGGCGCCTTCATCGTGGCGCCGCACGTCGACCACGACGACCTGCGCCGCGTCGCCGAGCCGTGGCTGGGTCAATTGCTGAACCTGCAGGCCATCGGCTGGGAGGAGCGCGTACCGCGCTCGCGATTCGCCGAGTTCGAGGCCGCGGCACGTGCCGAAGGCCAGCCGCAGTTCCGCGTCTTCGACCGCCCGGAAGGCGCGGCGCTGGCCGCCGCCGACAGCGACGCGATGGTCATCCGCTACATCGAGCCGCAGGCGAGCAACCTGGGCGCGCTCGGCGTGAACGTGCTGTCGATTCCGGCGGCACGCACGGCCATCGAGGCCGCTCGGCGCAGCGGCGAACCGGCAGCCAGTGCGGGCTTTCGGCTGACGCAGGAGACCGGCGACCAGACCGGCGTCGTCGTCTACCGCGCGCTCTACGACGGCCATCCCACCGGTGCCGAGGAGCGCCATGCCGCGACGCGCGGCGTGCTGTTCGTGACGCTGCGCATGGACCAGTCGCTCAACGCGGTGATGGCCAGCCACGCGGGCTATCTGCGCTGGTGCCTGCTCGACGCCGATGCGAATGCGCCGCGCGTGCGGCTGGCCGGGCCGGTGGGCTGCGAGCGCGCCGCGGCGTCGCCGCTGGAGCATCGCCGGCACCTGAGCTTCGCCGGCCGTCAGTGGGAGCTGCGCATCGGCAGCGAGCGCGGGGCGGTGCCCGAGAGCGGCCGCTGGGCGGCCTGGGCCTTCGCGCTGGTCGGGCTGCTGGCCACCGCCATCCTCGGCGCGCTGCTGCTCACGGTGACCGGGCGCACACGGCGCATCGGGATCGCGGTGGCCGAGCGCACGCGCGAGCTGCGCCGCGAGGTGGCCGAGCGGCGGCGCACCGAGGCGGCGCTGCGCGAGAGCGAGCAGCGCTTTCGCAACATCTTCGACCACGTGCCGATCGGCGTGGTCTACAGCGATTTGCGCGGCGCGATCCGCCAGTCCAACCCGCGCTACCGCCAGCTCACCGGCTACACCGCGAAGGAGCTGACGCGCATGACGGTGCTCGATCTCGCGCACCCCGACGAGCGCGAGGAAGACATCGAGCTCGGCAGGCGGCTGGTTGCCGGCGAGATCCCGATGTACCGGCGGCAGAAGCGCTACATCGTCAAGGACGGTCGAACGGTGTGGGTGCAGACGATGGTGACCGCGCTGCGCGATGCCAGCGGCCGCCCGTCGCGGCTGGTGGGTGTGGTCGAGGACATCACCGAGCACCTGAAGCTGCGTGAGGCGGAGCGCGCGCGCGAGCACGCCGAGGGCGCGAACCGCGCGAAGAGCGACTTCCTCTCGCGCATGAGCCATGAACTGCGCACGCCGCTGAACGCGATGCTCGGCTTCGCGCAGCTGCTCGAGCTCGACCGCCAGCAGCCGCTGTCGGACAAGCAGCGCGACTGGACGGCGCAGATCCGCCAGGCCGGCTGGCACCTGCTGCACATGATCAACGACACGCTGGACCTGTCGCGCATCGAGTCCGGCAGCCTGCGGCTGGAGCTGGTGGCGCTGAATCTGGAGGCGGTGGTATCGGCGACGCGCGCGCTGCTCGAGCAAAGCGCCGCGCAGCGCGGCATCGTCATCTCGCAGGCACTCGAGGCCGATGCGCTGAGCGCCCAGGGCGACGCGACACGCGTCAAGCAGATCCTCACCAACCTGCTGTCCAACGCGGTGAAGTACAACGTCGACGGCGGGCGCGTGCATATCAGCGCGATGCGGCGCGACGCGCAAGCCGTGGAGATCGCCGTCACCGACACCGGCCTCGGCTTGAGCGATCAGCAGATAGGCGAGCTGTTCCAGCCCTTCAACCGCTTGGGCCGCGAGAAGACCGGGGTCGAGGGCACCGGCATCGGCCTCGTCATCAGCCAGCGCCTGGCCGAGCTGATGGGCGGCACACTGCGCGCGCACAGCATCGAGGGCGAGGGCTCGACCTTCATCCTCACCTTGCCGCGCGGGTCGCGCGAGGCCCGCGCCTCCGACGCCGGCGAGCCCGAGGAAACCACGCCGGGCTACCACCAGCGGCTGGTGCATTACATCGAGGACAACGAGACCAATGCCGAGGTGATGCGCGGCATCCTCGCGCAGCGGCCGCAGGTGACGCTGGATGTCTCCCCCACCGGTGTCGAAGGCCTGGGCGGGATCCGCGAGCGGCGGCCGGCGCTGATCCTGCTGGACATGCATCTGCCCGACATCGACGGGCTGGACCTGCTGCTGCAGCTGAAGGACGACCCCGACACGGCCGACATCCCGGTGGTGGTGGTCTCGGCCGATGCGATGAGCACGCGCATGGACGCGGCGCTGCACGCAGGCGCCGAGCGCTATCTGACCAAGCCGGTCAACGTGACGGAGCTGCTGGCCGTGGTCGACGAGCTGCTGGAGCGCGCCGACACGGCGTTCGGCGCGCTGTGAACTGTTCGCCCCCGGCCACGGGGTACCGTGGCCACCCCCCGAGGGTGTTCAGTCCCGGCTTGGGAGCGGCCCGGCGCCGGGACTCGATCAGCACACCGAAGCGAGCTGCTGCGGCAGCGTCGGCGCGCTGCGCATGCGCAGGTAGCTCGTCAGGCGGCCGTCGAAGGCGGTGAAGGCGAGCACGAGGAAGCGCGCGAACACCTTGGTGATCTGCTCCTGGTAGCGAGCGCGGGCGCGTGCATCGACGAGCTGCGGATAGGCGTCGCTCGGCACCGAGCCGGCCATGAAGATCTCCGGCACCAGGATCTCCTCGACGTGGAAGCCTTCCCACGCGCCGGGCGACGTGATCGCGGCGATGCAGCCGTTGCCGCGCACCACCAGCGTCAGCGAGATCGAGCAGAAGCTGGCCACGTCTTCGCTGCCGGGCCCGCCGCAGTGGCAGGCTCCGATGCAGCCCGCGCGGAAGGCGCCCTCCTCGTTGCAGACCTGCTGCTCCTCGCGCTCGGCGGCAAAGAGGCGGCCATCGCGGTGCACGGTCACCGTCACGTAGTGCGGCGCCACTGTGAGGCCGGCGCTGTAGCCATCGGCGATCAGCTGTGCACGGCGCATGCGCATCGCGTCGGCCGCGCCGATGGCCTCCAGCGTGGCGGTGGCCTCGGCCGCGCTCATGCCCTTGGGCGCGCGCGGGTGCGTGTCGCCTGGCGCGAGGGCATCGTCGAGTTCGCGCGCGTCGGACAGCTCGGTGGGCGCATAGCTGCTGCCATCCTGCGTGCCGTGCTTGATCAGCACGTAGTCCAGCGCGGCGGCGCAGTTCTCGTCAACGCTGCCGGCAATCGCGCGCAGCACGCCGCGGTAGTTGCGGCCATCGCGCGAGGCCGGCACGGCGGGGGGCGAGGCGAAGCTGTCGTGAGCGAGGTTCATGCTGCATTGAACCGCGCAACGGCCCGAGGCAATGCCCGGTGCTGCGGGCGGATTCCGGCGCATCTTCGCGCCGGCGAAACGATCGCTTACCAATGTGGCGGTACGTCGATTGCTCGTCCTTCCGCATGGCGGCGAAGGCCTTGCGAGAGCCGCCGTCGGCGCTGGCCGTCCAGGCGGACGGCGATCGATGGGCGTTGCACGGCGCGCTGGACATCCACACGCTGTCGGTCGCGGCCAGCGCGCTGAAGCCGGGTCCGCCGGCAAGCCTGGACGTCGCCGCGCTGCAGCGCCTGGACACGCCGGGCGCGCTGCTGCTGCACCGGCTGCGCGGCCAGGGCGTGCGGCTGGTCGGCATGCGCGCCGAGCAGCGCGCGCTGCTCGAGCTGGTGGCCGCCCTGCACATCGAGCCGCTGCCGGCGCGCAAGCGCGTCGCTCGCTGGCGCGAGCTCGTCATCCAGCTCGGCCGCGGTGCCGACGAGGCGTGGCGCGACACGCTGCAGATCA
>VBDL01000579.1 GCA_005884255.1 Betaproteobacteria bacterium
CGAAGCCCATCGTGCGCATCGCCGGGCGCGACGTGCGGTAGAGATAGGCGACGATGGCCAGCGCGGTGCCGGCAAGGATCGCGATGTCCAGGCGCAGCAGCAGCGTGGCGACGAAGGTCACGCCGGCGATCGCCGTCTCCTCGCGGCTCAAGTGCGCGAGCTGGCGCCACTGCCGATGATCGATCAGCGCCGCGGCCACCACCAGCAGCAGCGCGCTCACCGCGGCCAGCGGCACCGACGCCAGCCAGCCGCCGGCGAAGGCGAGCAACGCCAGCAGCCACAGCGCAGACAGCACCGAAGCGAGCGGCGTGCGCGCGCCGGCCTCGAAGTTCGGCAGCGAGCGATTCAGCGAGCCGCAGGACACGTAGCAGGAGAAGAACGCCCCGGCGATGTTCGACAGGCCCTGGCCGAGCAACTCGCGGTTCGCATCGACGCGCTGCCCCGAGCGCGCAGCCAATGCCTTGGCGATGGCGATCGACTGGCCGAGCGCGACGATGGTCAGCGCCAGCGCCGGGCCGGCCAGCGTGCGCCAGCCATCGAGATCGAGGCCCGGCCACGACAGCGGCGGCCAGGCGCGCGGCACCGCACCCTGCGCCAGCACCGAAGGCTGCGGCGGCAACGCCAACGCGAGCACACTGCCGGCGACGAGCGCGATCAGCAGCGCCGGCCAGCGCGGCCGCAGCCGGCGCAGCACAACGGCCACGACCAGCGTGGCCGCGCTGACCACGAGCGCCGCGCCTTGCACGTCACCGCGCTGCGCCCACAACGAGCGCAGCACACCGACCAGCGAATGTTCCGGCACCTCCAGGCCCAGTGCGGCCGGCAGGGCATACAGCGCGATCAGCACCGCCGCGCCGCCCATGAAGCCGAGCATCACCGACGGCGAGATGAAGTCCGCGATCAGCCCCAGGCGCAATGCGCCGACGAGCAGTTGCAGCAGGCCGACGAGCAGGGTCACCGCCAGCGCGAGCCGCACGTAGTCGTCGCTGCCCACCACGGCGAGCGGCGCCAGCATGGCGAACAGCGCCAGCGAGATCGCATTCGTCGGGCCCGACATCACGTGCCGGCTCGAGCCGAACAGCGCCGCCACCACGCAGGGCACGATGGCGGTGTACAGGCCCCACTGCGGCGGCAGGCCGGCGAGCGTCGCGAAGGCAATGCCTTGCGGCAGCACCAGCAGCGCCCCGAGCAGGCCGGCGAGCGCATCGGCGCGCAAGGTGGCGCGATCGAGCTCGCGCACCCACGGGCCAAACAGGTATTCGAGTCGACGCAGCTTCATCTGCGCCGAGCATAGCTAAAGCGGTGGCAGCGGCTCGGCCGCGCTGTCCGGCACCGCCGTGCGCGCCGCATTCATCACCATCGCGAGAAAACTGTAGTAGCCGGCGATGCCGAGCAGATCGACCGCGCCCTGCTCGCCGAAGCGCTGCACGGCGCGCGCCCAGTTCGCATCGCCCACC
>VBDL01000580.1 GCA_005884255.1 Betaproteobacteria bacterium
GGCCAGCACCAACAACCTGCGCATGCGCGGCGTGCAGGCCGCGGTGCTGATGGAAGGCCAGGCCGACATCGAGCGTGAGACGCAGAACCTGCGCGTCGTGGTCGTGCCGGAGATCAATGCCGGCACCGCATCGCTCGCCTATGCCGCGATCAACCCGGCGGTGGGCCTCGGCACCTTCCTTGCGCAGCTGGTGCTGCGCAAGCCGATCATCGCCGCCGGCACGCGCGAGTTCCGCGTCACCGGGCCGTGGGCCGACCCCAAGGTCGACCGCATCGAGCGCAAGCCCGGCGAGCCGATTCCCGAGATCGAATCCCCACCCACCACGCCCAAGTCATGAAGATCGCCGCGCTGCAAACCGTGTCCACGCCCGACGTGGCACGCAACCTCGACACCGCCGCCACGCTGATCGCGCAGGCCGCAGCCGATGGCGCGCAGCTCGTCGCGCTGCCCGAGTACTTCTGCCTGATGGGCCATGCCGACACCGACAAGCTGGCACACGCCGAAGCGCCGGGCGATGGCCCGATCCAGCGCTTTCTCGCCGAGCAAGCGAAGGCGCATGGGCTGTGGCTCATCGGCGGTACCTTGCCGATCAAGGGCGATGAGGCCGACCACGCACGCAACGCCTGCTGCGTCTACGCGCCCGACGGCCAGCTGGCCGCGCGCTACGACAAGATCCATCTCTTCAACTACGACAACGGGCGCGAGCGCTATGACGAGGCACGCGTGCTGGCCGCTGGCGATAGGCCGGTCGCCTTCGAGGCTGCCGGCCTGCTCGGCTTCGAAGGCGCCGCGGCCAAGCCGCTGCGCGTGGGCCTGAGCGTGTGCTACGACCTGCGCTTTCCCGAGCTGTATCGCGCGCTGATGCACCCGCCGTGCGACCTGCTCAGCGTGCCGTCGGCCTTCACCTACACCACCGGCCGCGCGCACTGGGAGCTGTTGCTGCGCGCCCGCGCGGTGGAGAACCAGTGCTACGTGATCGCCCCCGCGCAAGGCGGCCAGCACGAGAACGGCCGCCGCACCTGGGGCCACAGCATGATCGTCGACCCGTGGGGCGAAGTGCTCGCGGTGCAGGCCGAGGGCGAGGGCGTGGTGATGGCGGACATCGATGCGGCTCGCTTGGTGGCGGTGAGAACGCAGCTCCCGGCGCTGGCGCATCGCAAGCTGTAGGGTGGGCTTCAGCCCACCGAAGACCCGCGTGGGCTGAAGCCCACCTTACAAAACTTCCGCACGCCGCGGCAGATCCGCGCCACGCCGTGAACACGTGATCGCCGCCGCGCGCGATGCGAAGCGCAGCGCGCTCACCAACTCCACCTCGCTCAACGCATGCAGCGCCGACGGCCGCAGCGCGTCGTGCTCGGCCAGCCACGTGAGCAGTGCGGCCTGGAAGCTGTCGCCGGCGCCGACGGTGTCGACCACCTCCACCTTCTCGCCGGGCAGCGACACACGGGCCTGCGCCGTCCACGCCGCGGCGCCTTCGCCACCGCGCGTGATCACCACCACCGCGACGCCTTGCGCCAGCCACGCTGCGGCCAGCGCCTCGTGCGCCTCGCCGGGGTAGAGCAGCCCCAGGTCTTCTTCGCTGATCTTCAGCAGATGCGTGCGCGGCAGCATCCACTGCAGCGTCTCGCGCCAGCGCGCCAGCGAGGGCTCGACGTTCAAGCGAATGTTCGGGTCGTAGGCGATCAGCCGCCGCGCATGCTCGCGCTCGACCAGCGCGCGCAGGGTGCTCGCCACCGGCTCGACCACCATCGCATACG
The DNA here is from genome assembly GCA_005884255.1 of Betaproteobacteria bacterium. Lineage (GTDB taxonomy): Bacteria > Pseudomonadota > Gammaproteobacteria > Burkholderiales > Burkholderiaceae_C > VBDL01. Next base: position 1,758 of record VBDL01000580.1, read on the forward strand.
AGCCGAGCTGGATCGCCTGCGTTTGCGCCGGCAGCGCATCGAGCGCCGCGAGCGACAGCTCGCGATCCGCGCCGCCTTCGCCATAGAAGGCATACGACGGCACGCCCTGCGCATCGATGCCGACCAGCCCCAGTGTCGTGTGCGCATCGCTGCGCGGCGTGCAGCTCAGGTCCACGCCCTCGTCGCGCAGCGCACGCAGCAGCCGCTCGCCGAGAAAGCCGCGCGACAGCGTGCTGAGGAACGCCACCGGCTGCCTCAGCCGCGCCAGCCCCACCGCCACGTTGAACGGCGAGCCGCCGACGCGCGCATCGAGCAGCACGCCGCTGGCCGTTTCATCCAGCGCGAACACATCCATCAAGGCTTCACCGCACACCACGAACATCGCTGCACTCCAACTGCTGTTGGTCCCAAGGATCGGCGAAACACGAGATCGCCGCCCTTGGGGTTTTCCATTAATCAATCAACTTGATTTATTAAACCACA